>NZ_JBBNAM010000047.1:0-9515 GCF_037994425.1 Phyllobacterium sp. | reverse complement strand
TACGACCTCGTCCGGCCTTTGGGAAAGTGCAACCATGTGCCGTTCGGCGCGCCGGGCGACTGTCCGTGCCAGGTGCAGGGCTGCCGACGCCGGCGAGCCTCCTGGAAGTACAAACGAGCGAAGCGGCACGAGGTTCGCATTCAGTCGGTCTATATCCGCCTCGACCCGCGAAACCTGGCTGTCGATCATGCGCAGCGGCTCGTAAGGGAGCGTCTCGCCTGTGTCGGGCGTTGAAAGGTCGGCTCCGAGATCGAAGAGGTCATTCTGGATCCGCGCGAGCATTGCATCAAGTTCCGGAAAAGTGGTGGTGTGGATGCGCGCAAGTCCGATACAGGAATTGGCTTCGTCGACAGTCCCGTAAGCTTCAACGCGAAGGTCGTGCTTGGAACGACGTTCGCCGCTGCCGAGACCCGTGCTGCCGTCGTCCCCCGTGCGCGTGTAGATCTTGTTCAGCTTGACCATTGGGGGGGCCTAGCCCGCCGCGCGATGGAAATAAAGCGCGCCAACAATCAGGATGATGGCGATCAATTGCAGGAAAATGCGCAACTGCATCATCTTGTTGGAGAAGTTGGCGTCACCGCCCTTCATCATGTTGCGCAGTCCAATGAGAAGGACAATCGTGACGGCCGCGATGGCGACGACCGCCAGAAACTTGAAGATAATATCCATGATGCATTTCCTTTCAGACCGGCCAAAGCACAGGCTGAACCCTTTATGATTGGCGCGCAAGCATGCCGTATAGCGCACGTGCCGTGAGAAATCTGCTTGCAAATGCGCTAAATTTTGCCGGGCGCGTTACGATATAATGGGGCTTTGGGCGCGGATTTTCCAAGGCGTCCTTGAGCACGGCATAGACCGCGTCTGGGCCAAGCTTGAACCGGGATTTGGTTCCGCCACCCGAAAGCCGCTTGACCAGTTTCCGGTAGTCGTCCCGATGCACAGAATGTTCAGCATCTATGTGTTTCTCGAATTGCTTCAACGCGTTCAAGGGAAACCGCGTCGATATGGGGCCAGGTTCGATGAGGGATACCTCGATGCCCGACCCAGCAAGCTCCATCCGCTGCACCAACATCAGACCCTCGAGTGCGAATTTCGACGCGACGTAGGCGCCGCGCCACTTCATCGGCAGGAGCCCGAGGATCGAGGAACAATGCACGATGCGCCCACGGCCTTGCTTGCGCATCGTAGGAATGACCGCCTGCGTCAGTTCGTGCCAGCCGAAGAAGTTTGCATCGAATTGTTCGCGCAGCGCGGCAGTGGGCAGGTCTTCGACGGCACCCGGTAGCGAATAGGCGCCATTGTTGAACAGCGCATCAAGCATACCGCCCGTCTGTGCAAGCACTGCATCGACCGCGCTCGCGATTGATGCGGGCTCGCGATAGTCGAGGTAGAGGCCGTTGAGGCCCGCGGCATTGAGGGTTTCGAGGTCGGACGCTTGTCTCGCCGTTGCAAAGACTATCCAGCCATCGGCCTTTAGCGCCCCAGCGCAATGCGCGCCAATGCCGCTGGAACATCCCGTAATCAGAATCGTTTTTGAATCGGCCATGTTACTGAATGTTTTCAAATCGTTCGTTTGATCTAAGACAAGAAAAGACTTCACATATTCGCCAGCGCCTTGCAATCTCAGGGTTCAAAGGGGGCAATCACCGCCGATGCGTAAAGTGTTTGGTTTTCTCCGGCGTGTGATCGCCGATGCGCTGGGGCATTTCCTTACCGATGATGGTTGGGCGCTTGCCAGCCATGTTGCACTTTCGGGCATTCTGGCGTTGTTCCCGTTCCTGATCTTCGCGACCTCCCTCGCGAGCTTCCTCGGCGCCAGCGCCTTTACCGATACCGCCGTTCACATCATCTTCGATACCTGGCCGGATGTCATCGCCAGGCCGATCGCACAGGAGGTTCGGAACGTTCTGAACGTCCAGCGCGGTGGGCTGTTGACCGTCAGCGTCATTGCGGCCGCCTATTTTGCCTCCAACGGCATCGAGGCCCTGCGCGTCGCGCTCAACCGGGCGTACCGTGTCATCGATACGCGATCGATCATCTTCTGCCGGCTCCAGAGCCTGGGGTTCGTCATCGTCGCTACGATCGGGATTATGGCGATCAGCTTCCTCCTGGTTCTTGCCCCGCTTGCCCTGCGCATCGCGGCGCGCTGGATACCGGAGCTTGTCCTCGTATCGGGTACAATCGTGTTCTGGCGGTACGTCATCGCCACGACAGTGCTCGTGGTCGGTCTGCTGGTCGTCCATCTCTGGTTGCCGGCAGGACAAAGGCGGTTCGTCGACATTCTCCCGGGCATCCTGATCACGCTCATTGCATGGACGGTCGGCGCGACGATATTTGCGAGCTATCTCGAAACGTTCGCCTCTTATGTTACGACCTATGCGGGCCTAGCCTCGATCATGGTCGCGATCGTCTTCCTCTACATTATCGCCGCGATTTTTATCATCGGGGCGGAGGTGAACGCGGCGATCATCCGCTACCGCGAGGGCAAGGCGGCGGAACGCCTCTGACCCGTCGAAAGCGCAACCCCTAACGTCGCGATGCCCATGCCGACGAGTTGGAATTGCGTCAACGTTTCCCCGAACAGTGTATAGGCCATCAGGGCGGTGACGCCGGGCACCAGATAGAATAGCGAGGCTACCTTCGAAACTGCGCCCTGTTTGATCAGGATCATAAGCAGCAGCACCGCGCCGATCGAAAGGACAAATACAAGCCAGAACATCGCAAAGAACAGCGGCGGAGCCCAGACGACCTTATGCATTTCCAACAACAACGATAAAACGCCTGTGAGAACAGCGGCGCCCAAATATTGCAGGGCGGTGCCGGCCTTGAGATCGATCGCGCCGACGAAGCGTTTCTGCCAGACCGTTCCGGCACTGATGGCGATGACGGAGACAATCGAGGCGCTAACGGTGGCGGGCGTGATACCGCCCGCCGAGATCGAAAGCTTCGGCCACAGCACCATCGCGACGCCGGCGAACCCCACCGCCAAACCGGCCCAGTGGCGCGGCTGGATCCTCTCGCCGAGCGCAACACCGGCAATGAGGGCAGTGATGAGCGGCTGCAGGCCGACGACGAGGGCCGACATGCCGGCGGGCAGCCCTTGGTGGATCGCCCAGAATACTGCGCCAAGATAAACACCGTGGATGAGGCAGCCGGCAATGATCGCATGCATTGCCCCACGTTTGCCCGGCCAATGGTTGCCGGCTAGCGCGACCCAGAGACCGAGGATGCCGCCGGCGATGAGGAACCGCAACGTCAGGAAAAGGAACGGCTCCATGTAGGGCATGGCATAGCGGGCGCCGATGAACCCGGTGGCCCAGAGCAATACGAAAAGTGCAGGGAAAAGGCGAACGGGCATGTCGGGAGACCGTGGAGACGAGGATAAGGGCCGCTGTTTATACCCGAACGGCGCCAAGCGAAAGATCAGAGCCCAACCATGTCGACAATCTGCTGACGTGTCGTCCCGGCATGGCGCAACTCGCGCAACGACGTATCCTTGCGGCTTTTCGAAAGCTTCTCGCCATCGTGATCCAGGATCAGTTCATGGTGGTGATAGATCGGCGGGTCAATTCCCAACAAATGCTGCAGAAGGCGGTGCACGCTCGTACTGTGAAAGAGGTCTTTTCCGCGCACGACATGGGTTACCCCCTGCAATGCGTCGTCGATGACGACCGATAGATGATAACTCGTCGGTATGTCCTTACGGGCTATGACGACGTCGCCCCAATCCTGCGGGCGCGCTTCGACGATGCCGTGACGAGGTATGTCCTCCTCCCACGAAAGTGTGCCCTGGATCGTGTCGAGCGCGCGATCGTTATCGAGGCGTAGAGCGTATGGCTCGCCGCCGTCGGCAATGCGCCGGGCCTGCTCGACATCTGAAAGGTGACGGTCACCAGGCGGGTAGAGCAAGGCGCCGTCGGGATCGCGCGGCCAGCCCTCGATGCCCTGTTCGCTGGCTTCGGTGGTACGCTTGACCTCACCGCGGGTCATGAACGCCGGATAGACAAGGCCCATGGCAGTCAGTCGCTCCAATGCTTCGCGGTAAACGGGAAAGTGTTCGGACTGACGGCGGACCGGTCCCTCCCAGGTCATCCCAAGCCAGCGCAAATCTTCAAGCATGGCTGCTTCGAGCTCCGGTGAGCAGCGATCGCGGTCAATATCTTCCATGCGCAGGAGCAGCCGACCGCCCACATCCCTTGCCATCTTCTGATTCAGAAGCGCCGAATAGGCATGACCAAGGTGCAGATATCCATTGGGACTCGGCGCAAAGCGAAAGACAGGAACTGTCATGAGCGTGAACTGGCGTCCTTGCGTAATTATATGACGGGTTGATACGGTGTTTTGGAAACGATTCAAAGTGACGAGTGGCATGCGCAGGATAGATACGCCCGAGGATGTGGCTGAAGGCCTGACCGCCCTGCTGGAGGCTCATCCGGAACTCGTGGCGATCGCGGAAAAAGCGGGGCCGTTGCCGTTGCGACGTTCCGAGCCGGGATTTGAAAGTCTTGCCTCAGTGATCGTATCGCAACAGGTCTCCAAGGCGAGCGCCGCCTCGATATGGGCACGTCTCGTCAAGCTCATAGATCCACTCACACCTGAAAACTACCTCGCTGCAGGCGGAGAGGCGTGGCGCGAGGCGGGACTTTCGCGCGCGAAGCAGGAGACCCTCGCGCGGATCAGCCAAGCGATCGCCGCTGGCGAACTCGATCTCCTCGACCTTTGCGAGAGGCCGATCGAGGAGGCCATGGGGCTCATGACGCGCATCAAGGGCGTCGGCCCATGGACTGCAGAGGTCTATCTCCTTTTCTCCGCCGGTCATGCGGATGTGTTCCCGGCGGGGGATGTGGCCCTCCAGCATGCCTATGCCCACGCCTACCGCGAATCAACGAGACCCGATTCGAAGGCACTGCAGAGTTTTGCGCAAAGATGGTCGCCTTGGCGCGGGGTCGCGGCCCGGCTTTTCTGGGCCTATTACGCCGCAACGCGCGGCCGCGACGGCACACCGATCGCATGAATTTGAAATAACGTCGCTTTCCGCTGCATAAGCGAGCAATTCGCTTCACATTCTTGTCACGTCCAGCTTACAATAATGGGGCCTGATGGTTGGATTGGAGTTGATTCCTTGACGATAGCCGTCTCGCCGGACGGGTTGCCGGCACTGGTGCTCAATGCGGATTATCGTCCGCTCAGCTACTACCCCTTGTCGCTCTGGTCCTGGCAGGACGCGATCAAGGCGGTGTTCCTCGACCGTGTGAACATTGTCGCCGAATATGAGCATGAGGTTTCCTCGCCTTCCTTCGCCATGCGGCTGCCGAGCGTCGTTTCGTTAAAAACCTACATCAAGCCGTCGCGCAATCCCGCTTTTACGCGGTTCAATGTCTTCCTGCGTGACCGGTTCGAATGCCAGTATTGCGGTTCGGACGAAGATCTGACCTTCGACCACGTTATCCCGCGTTGCGCTGGTGGCGAGACGATGTGGGAAAATGTCGTCGCCGCCTGTTCGCCTTGCAACCTGCGCAAGGGTGGGCTGATGCCCGACCGGGCCAAGATGTGGCCGCGGCAGAAGCCCTATCAGCCGACGGTGCACGACCTTCACAACAATGGTCGCCTCTTCCCACCCAACCATCTACATGACAGCTGGATGGACTATCTCTATTGGGACGTCGAACTGGAGCCTTGAGCTCCCGGCGCGGCCGCAGGCGTCAGGCCGCCTTCATTGCCCCACGGAATGCCACAATTACCAGGATCAGGCTGGCAATGGCGTTCCAACCGGCGAAGGAAAGGCCAAGCACGCGCAATGCCGCAGTGTCACACGCTGGCGGGTGCACGGCATTGAGATCATTCAGAAGGTTGCCGGCATCCGTGGTGATGGACATCGAAACCGCCGTGCAATCTGTAGGCCCTGCCCAGAATTTCCACTCGACGCCTGCATGGAAAATCGCAAGGCCAAGACCGATGAGCATGAGAATGCCGCCGAGGGCAATCAGAAGACGGGTGGCGCCAGCCGGCCATCTCAAAGCCGAAGTAGCGACGGCCAACGCCATCAGCGGAATACCGGCGTAATAGGGATAGCGCTGCTCAAGGCAAAGTTTGCAGGGCAGATAGCCGCCAAGATACTGGAAAGCGAGTGCTGACCCGACAGTCACAACCATCGCGACGAGAAGGAACAGGGCCGTCCGGAAATGGGTGGAGGTGGTGGTCGTTGCCATGATGCGCTCAGCGTCCTTCGAGCTATAGATGATAATAGTGGAAAACCGCGTAGAGCAAAATCAGCACTGCCGCTGCGGCGCTGGCGATAAGGCCGAGCCGCTTTTCGATGAAGTGGCGGATTGGATGACCATAGCGGCGCAGGAGCCAGGCGAGGAAGAAGAAGCGTGCCCCGCGCGCAATGATTGCCGAGGCGATGAAAACCCAGATATTGATAGCCGCGGCGCCGGAGAGGATCGTCACCACCTTGATCGGCGGCAGATGAGCGAGACCTGATGTGATCAACAGCAGGAGGATTGCATCGGCGCTGGTCGAGCCGCGCAGCGCCTCGAAGGCATCGAGCTTTCCGTACATTTCGAGAATGGGTTTTGCCAGCGTCTCATAGGCATAGTAGCCGAGCAGCCAGCCGGCGATGCCGCCGAGGACCGATGCGACCGTCGCCACGAGCGCATAGCGATAGGCGCGCTCCGGGCGCGCTAGCGCCATCGGCAAATAGAGCACGTCGGCGGGGACGAGGAAAACCGAGCTTTCAACAAAGGCGATGACGGCGAGCCACACTTCCGCGGATTTGCGCGCGGCGAGCGACATCGTCCAATCGTAAAGTCTGCGAAGCATAAGGTCGTTCCTGTCCGGGGAAGTTGTTCGAGAAAGTCGGTGATCCTTAGAGCAAACTTTATCCAAATGGAATCGTTTCACCTGATTTTTGCCTGTCGGTCGCCTTCGCCACTAATTGCGACGCCTGGGCTCGGCAACACACGAGTGTGTTATCGCGATAATTTGTCTGATTGGTGTTGACCGGAGGCGGCTCCAGCATGTATTTGGCTTGAACGGAGCGGCATGTCCGCGCCGACGCTCTTAGCGGCCCCCTTGGCGGAATTGGTAGACGCGCCTGACTCAAAATCAGGTTCCGAGAGGAGTGCTGGTTCGATTCCGGCAGGGGGCACCAAGAACATGCGGCAAAGCCATATTTTAATGAAATTGCTAAGCAAATTCGTCCTCCGCTACTGGCAGAGGTATTAAGCTGGGGCGAGAGGATGAAGTCCGCCACTTTAACGGGACCAGGGCCTTTGTGCTGGATCGGTGGATGGCACCGAGTGACCGCCTAGCAGGAGATGAGCGTAGGCTACAGTAAGATACCTCCCTTGCGGCTCATGTTGCAGTACCCTCCGCGTGCATTCGTGGCTACGCCATTCGCCAGAGCGCCCTGCCCGGCAGCGTGGCCGCTAGCAAACGGGAGGTTTAATGGCCATGACGTTAGGTATTGTTAAATCCTTTGCCGCAGTGGTGGCCTTAACGGGCACATTTCTATTGCCGGCTTTAAGTCCGGCGCAAGCTCAAAACACGAAACCCAACATCGTCGTCATCATGGGCGATGATGTTGGCTGGTTCAATGTCGGCGCCTATCACCGGGGCATCATGTCGGGCAAAACACCCAACCTCGACAAGCTAGCAGCCGAGGGCATGATGTTCACCGACTACTATGCCGAGGCAAGTTGCACGGCGGGCCGGGCGAGTTTCATCACGGGTGAAATCCCGTTGCGCACGGGCCTGACGACGGTTGGCCAGGCTGGCGCGGATGTCGGAATGCCGGACAAGGCCGCGACACTCGCCGCCGCTCTCAAGAACGAGGGTTACACCACCGGCCAATTTGGCAAGAACCACCTCGGCGATCTGAACAAGTTTCTGCCAACGCTGCATGGTTTTGATGAGTTCTTCGGTTATCTGTATCACCTCGATGCCATGTCTGATCCCTATTGGTATTCCTTCCCGGATGACCAGTCGTACCGCGACAAGGTAGGGCCACGTAATCTCGTTCATAGCTTTGCGACGGACACTGACGACGCGACGGAACAGCCGCGTTGGGGCAAAGTTGGCAAGCAGAGGATCGTGGATGAGGGCCCTCTTGCACCGTATCCCGACATGTCCAACGTCCCGAACATGCACGACATAACCCCCAAGGCCAAATACGACATGGGAACGTTCGACGAAGTGCTGGTCAAGGCGTCGTGCGACTTCATGGATAAAGCCAAGACAGACGGCAAACCGTTCTTCGTTTGGCACAACACGACGCGCATGCACGTCTGGACGTTTCTTTCGCCCAAATACCAGGCCCTCATGAATAGCAAAACCAACTATGGGCTTGAAGAAGCCGGCATGGCGCAATTGGATGACAGCGTGGGCGCCATCTTGAAATGCGTGGAAGATGCGGGCGAGACCGACAATACCATCGTCGTGTTCACCACCGACAATGGTGCTGAAGTGTTTACCTGGCCCGATGGTGGCATGACCCCGTTCAAGGGCACCAAGGGAACAGTGATGGAGGGTGGCTTCCGTGCGCCGGCAATCATCCGCTGGCCGGGCAAGATCAAGCCCGGTACGGTCGAGAATGGTATCTATTCTGCCCTGGATTGGTTCCCCACGCTCACGGCAGCGGCCGGTAACCCCAATATCACCGACCAGTTGCTCAAGGGCGTGAAACTGGGCGAAAACACCTACAAGAACCACCTTGATGGCTACAACCAGATGGACCTCTTGTTGGGCAAAGGTCCATCCGCGCGCCATGAATTCTTCTACTTCGGTGGTCCTCAGTTAGGTGCTGTCCGCATTGATGACTTCAAGTATCAGTTCTTCCAACAGCCGCAGGGCTGGCCCGGTGCGAAGGTAACGACGGACATGCCAACTATGGTCAATATCCGTCAGGATCCGTTTGAGCGGACACCATCGATCGGCGAGCAAAGCCTCAATGACCTTGGTGGAGGTTATATGAATGATTTCTTTGCACGCGAGTTTTGGCGGTTCGTAAGTGTTCAACAGGAGGTCGGGAAACTGGCCCTGACGGCGATCGACTACCCGCCGATGCAGGACCCGGCGTCCTTCAACCTTGATGCCGTAAAGAAACAGATCGATGCGGCGATCAAGAACAAACCGGGGAACTAGGCGAGAATGATAGTAACCCGACGGGCGACTCGCGAAGCCGCCCGTCTTTCGACGATCGTAATCGGTTGTCTATCCCCGAGCTCTACAGGACTTGCTGTCAATTGGCAGTCCTGGCGTTGCGAGACGAGCAACTCCTCCGTACGTCAGATTCCGAAGCAAACCATTACTCAATCCGTCATGAACGCGTTACGGCCGGCTACGGTTCAGCACATTCACACCCGGTCGTCGACCCTTGGCGTGCAATTGGTGAAGACCCTCGCATTGATGTCGCTTGGCCTGTCGCAAAGAACCAGCGGGCTGACCGTGCCGCTTGACGTACAAGCGGAAAGGCCGACAAGCGTGAGAGCAAGGAGCATCGTCAAACGGATCAT
>NZ_JBBNAM010000046.1:0-8736 GCF_037994425.1 Phyllobacterium sp. | reverse complement strand
GGCGATCCCCAGGGATATTTATGATCCCAGATCGTGTTGATCGATCGTGCCAAGCACGTTGATGAAATGGTCAAGCGCATTGTTGACCGTTGTCGTCGTGGTTTCGGGATCCGAATGAACGACAGCTGCAGAGATATCGCCGCCAAGAGCGTTGTTGCCGTTACCGCCATTGCCGCCGACACCAGCCAAAATCGTGCCGTGTTGATCAGCAGCGAGTTCATTCAGTTGATTGCCGGTCGTGGCAGCAGCAACTGCTGCAACATTGCCACCGCTGGTGCTGGTCTGGCTGCCATTGGAGGTTCCGCTGCCGCCTGCACCGCCGTCACCAAGGTTGGTGATAGCCGCAAGGAAACCGTCATGGGCCGAAGCGTTGCCGCCGTCGCCACTGTCGGCATCCCAATGAGCCTTCTGCCAGACATCATCGCCGTTGTACAATTTTGTATGTGCACCTTCGACGGTCTGTGATGCGCTGAAATATGCGGAAGGGCTGAAGTTGATCGTGCCCTCGTTGTATCCATCGCCGCCATTGCCGGCATTGGCGTCGCCAGCATCGGAATGATTGAGCTGGATGGTGTCAGACAATTTTGGAATAGGCATAATTTTACTCCTCTACTTTAGTTTTTGTCCGTGTTTCTCCCACGGCCCGGTACCCAGCAGTCTCCGCCAGGCAAGATAACCGCCTGATAAGAGTGCTCGCGTTCTGCTCGGCGAACTAGCTAGATATTCGGGGATGTTCCTTTGGGTGGGGTGCGGTCGAAGGAGGGTATGTAGTGCGGGAACGGACAAATGGGTGTATCCCCTTTCAGGGGCAAAATTGTTGGCGGCGGGAAAGCATCAGCCTTCCGCCGCAGTCAAAATCAATGCGTTCGAAATATGGATGCTCGGGTCAGGATCTCAAGCGTGCATGAACGACATGATGTCGTCGACGAGGGAGGCGTGGTCGGACGTCAAGTTACCCTCTCCGCCGCTACCACCGATGCCAGCCATCTGCAAGGCATGCTGATCATAGAGCACGTGGTCGATCTGATGGGCGTCAGCCGTGCCGCCTGCGGGAACCGCAATGTTGATCGGGTGGAAATAACCGACATTCACATCGACGATACTGCCATTGGAATAGCCTGAACCTCCGCCACCGCCCGATCCCATTCCGGACCCAGTGAAGATGGTGTCGGAACTCAGATTGAAGCCACCGCCACTGCCGCCAATGCCGGCAATTTGCACGGCACCCTGGTCAAATACGACATTATTGGTCTGATGGGCTTCGGCCGATCCGCCAGCTGCGCCAATAGCGATGTTGATTGGCGAAAAGATAGCGACATTTAAATCGACCATGCTGCCGATGAAATAGCCATTACCGCCATGGCCGGAATAGAGATCGCCGCTGTAGGTAAGCGCCGTTCCGGCGCTGCCTGGCGAATTGGTAATCGCACCGTTGTGATCGCCGCCGTCACCGCCGATGCCCCCGATCTGGGTAGCACCCTGCAAAAATAGGGCGTTGTTGTCCTGATTTGCTGTCGCATGCGATCCTGAACCCCAGGACACGGCGGTGTTGACCGGGGCAAATACCCCAACGTCAGAGCTGACCATGCCGCCGTAGAAAATACCATTGCCGCCGGTGCCGGCGTGGTTCACCGTGTCACCGCCCCCGCCATTCAAAACGACATTGCCACTGCCGCCATCGCCGCCCATGCCCGCCATTTCGGTAACATGCTGATTCATCAGCGCATTATTGCCCTGGTTGGCTTCGGCCGACGAATGAGGGCCCGCAATGGCCGCATTAGAAGGCGTAAAAATTGCCAGCGGATCGGCGGAGATGATGCCGATCGCAATGCCATCGCCGCCGCTGCCGGCCGAATTGCTTGAAAGAACCTCAAGGGGAAGCCATGTCGGTACGAGCGCCAGATGTCCCGAAGCGGAACCCGGAATCATGCTTTGATTGACGCTCGCGTTGAGCGCTTCTTCCGCTACGGGCCGATTCTCCGCCATGACGTTTCTCCACTCCGCTTACACGCACAGTCCCGACAAAACACACGGGCGCATGGTTCTGATTGTCGCTTATTGTGAAGGCAGATGAAGAAAAAGAAGAGCCTGCAATTCGTCTACAGCCGTTTGGACGTAGGAATAGCCATTTGGCTATATCCCTTGTCCATTAGTGATCAACCACCCGAACCTGCTGGCGCTGCGGTAGAAACTTACCGAAACGCTTGTGGAGGCGATGCACGCAGCTTGCAGTATGAGTGCGCAGTCCGCGCGAAAGGGTTCGTGGCGGGTTATGCCAGCCGGTCGGTTGCCCCGCCAAGGTCGTCGACCTTCGCAGGAAAATCAAAACGGACGAAGTGAGTGCTGCTAGGGAAAACGACGTTGCAGGTGAGTACGGATATGGATCGCCTTAAAACCAAAATCTGGACGGCCGGTCCGAGTTCCGACTTTTGGCAATGCGGCAAACTTGTGATGTTGATTTTATTGAGAAAAGTGGCGCGAGTGACGGGGCTCGAACCCACGACCTCCGGCGTGACAGGCCAGAAAGATAATCCTTTAAATCAACGAGTTCGGAATTTTCCACAGTGCATTTATAATGCGGAACAAATCGTGATTTTCCGAATGGTTTGCCGCCCTTGCGATATCCTGCCAGCGACACTTATTATTGCACCCATGCACATCACCTGGCAACGCACTGTCATCGGCGGCGAGCCGCTGCGCCACGATTTCTGCGCGGAAGCGGAAGGCATCGTCATTGGGCGCATCATGCGGTTTGAGCACGGGGAACTTAAAGACTGCTGGGAATACAATTTCCAGCTTGGCCACAGTGGTTTTCGTTGCGGCGACGACGAAGGACATGCCGATACGCGTCATGATGCCATAGCCGCCATCAAGGCACGATTTGCGCGGTTTATTGCAACGCCGCACGGCGAAGGCGGCGGCCTTGGTTTGCCACCGCGACGATGGCTTCCAGGCAGTTATGCGCCAAGCACGCTTCATTCAAACTGCTTAGGGTGCAAACCATTGAAATAAAAGCGGTTGAGCCTCACACTGACCCCAGTTTGGTTGCCGGGGGCAAATTCAAATGGACCAGGCCTGCCGTATTCGCAATTGTTTTTATCGCTGCGGTGCTATGGCTGCTTTACGAAAGCATCCGGTGGGTCTTGGGTTGGATTGCTACCTAGGGAAAGATCCGATTGTAACGACGCCTCCGTGAGCGCGCAATCAGTTGTCCAATCGTGTTCATGCCGTCCCCATCATACCGACCCGTCGTTGTGCTTGAATCCCGACGACGGGTTTTTGCGTCAGCGGGCGGTCAATGCTTGAGGCACTTTTTTGCCGCTGCCATTGCCTTGTAAGTCCCCTTCAGATCGACAACAAAGGCTCCCTTAGTTTCCGGAAATACAGTCATTTTATAACGCTTCGCCACGGCGCGCTTGAATTTCGGGTCATCGGTCAAGATGTAGCCACCAGAATAACCGTCCTTCAGGTCGCCGCTTGTGGTAGTAGCGACACCCTTATATAGCTGGCCGTCGATGGAAACGAAGATGTCGGACATGTTCCCGTTCTTGAGACCGATATCTACCTTCGTGAACACGCCGAGATACCCGACCTCCTGATTTGCGGTAACGCCCATTTGCACCGAACTTGGGCCATCCGAGCGCACGATCAAGCAATCTCCGCGGGTTTGATTTGTATAGACAGTCCAGCCCTCGATGTCCTTCCCATATCGGACAAGCACGTCGCTAGCCTTGGGGAGGGGATTTTGGCTTTGTGCATTTGCTGCCATCGCAGGCGATAGCGCTAGTGACGTAGCCGCGATGAGTGTCAGGAAGTTTCGCATGAATATTCCCCTTTGTGCAGGCTGGATTGCTCTGGCGTGAGCACCGTATTCGATTGCTCGGATTTGTATAGTGGTCGTCGTCAACGGCCTGTCCTACGGGGGCGTCGATCTACCCAGCGATGGCTGCCGGGTAGTTACGCACGCCAAGAACCCCAACTGGCATCTCAACACAAAAGATTGGCAGGCAGACGCAAGCACGAAATTGTTCGAGTTGCTAGGAAGTCGCCGTAGACGAAGCGCAGCTGCATAGCAGCTAAGTAAAAGCCGTCTTCCTGATGAGGCAGATCGCTCAGTCCGAAAGGGTAGACCAATGAAAAATGTATTTATCCGGATCGCGACCTCACTCACCGCTGCCTGCCTCATGATGGGCACTGCTCATGCTGGTTTCAGTTCCTGGACCTGTTCTTAGGTGGGAATTTGATGACAGACGAGGATCAGGAAAAGGATCTACGGTTCGACGGAAGGGCATTTCTAAGAGCACGTGAGCCGAAGCGGGAGCCTTGTCGAATTCGCTCCACTGGAACAGTCGATCGCTTTGCAACGCAATCTCGGTTTATCGTATTATATCGCAGTGGCGGCCCACAGGAATGCACCCTCGTGTTGGGCAGAGATAAAATCCGGGCGCGCAAGCCGGAGGTGGAGGCGGCGGACCAAAACAGTCGGGACCACCCACGGGACCGAGGTCGACCGGAAATTCGCGGCCGCAGCTGGTGCCAGCGGTATTATGCGCACAAACCTTCAAGGTAAACCTTCCTTCACTTTGATAGGTGGCTCCTATAAAGCCGATCTCGCGATTCGTCATGTAAACTGGGATGCCCCCACCGCCACCGCCGGAAACAGAGATATCAAAGTACGGCATGGGACGGTCGCATTCGATGTTGATACCCCCACAAATCGGGGCGCTGGTAGTCCGGCAGTTTCTTGGCGCCGCGGGCCGCGGCTCTTCTTCTGTAAAGGGAGTACTTATTGAGCCGAGCGCCTCTGCAGAGACATGCACCGTCACATCGCCTTCGCTCGGTCTCTGATTGATCCTAATACGGTTCTCGCCAATGTTTACCGACTGGGTGACGGTGCCGACGTGCTCCCATACGGCACTATCGAAAAAACCGGGTCCATCGCGCTCACTGACCCTGCAGGTCAGATCAACCGGAAGAGTTCTGTTGCGAAGCGCCGCAGCCGAAAGGACAATGTCATCGCCGGTATTGGCCTCCCGCATCCCGATCAGTTCGACCGCTCCCTGACCTGCGACACTGCAAGAAAGCTTCCAATCACATATGCCGATCTCGGGACAATCATTGATGTGTAACTTCTCGAAACCGACAATAAATCCAGGATTCGTTTGCACGACGGGTTCCTGAGTGGGTGGGACAAATGACTGACAATCGCCAAAATCCACGACGTAGGTCCCCATATCACCCCCGAGCGGAGTATGCGGATCGGCACCGTTTCCGCTAAGGCCAACGCCAATTTGCCTCACTGCGGGATCGAGAACGCGCTGGCGATGCCCAGCCGTGCTTACGTTCATCCACCAGTTGACCGCCGCAACAGGCGTGGAGCAGGCATTTAACGGGCAGTTCACCAGAGTTGGATCGCTGCCCGTTCCCGTATAGGTGATTTCTCCAGTTTTAAGTGGCTGCCTTTGGCAGTACCCATTGGCAACAATCCTCGTTTGTGGCGTTGAATTCGTTTCTGGGTTGACGTGAGTGTCGTAAGTCACAACTCCGCCGGTAACGGGATTCATCATGGCTTCGTACTCGCCATCCCACCACCGCAGCCGGCCCGCATCCGCAGCATGTTCTTGAGCGGCTCGGGTAAGTTCCGGACTGAGCCACAGCGGCCGCAAGCCCATAGCCTCCCGCTCGGCATTTATCAGGCAGCGCACTGCCTCGCGAACTCGGTCAGCCTGACTTCCCAAGTCGATCGATGACGGGGAGGTGTTAATCTCCGGTCCGCACTTTGCGGCCCCCTCGACCTGTGCTGACACAGGACCGGCGGACGCGAAGACCATAACAACTGAAAAAAGGCCAAAGACTACCCAACGTACGAACTGCATTTCGCCCCCCGCTAGTACTTGTGCCGATATTTTGCACAAAAAGTTCTATGCTCTCCGCTCAAGTGGCGGTGAGAATACTGACGCTTTATAATAAATGGGTCGCCGGTCTGCTTAATGCTTATGCAGGTTGTCGCGCTTTATTTTACCATCACTCGTTTTATTGTAAAGCGAACTCATACCTAATCAAATGTAATTAACGCTACCGCTGTTAGGCCGTGAACTCATAAACGTGATGTCCCGTCCCAGAAACACCATGATACTGAGCAGGAATAGTGTCACCAGCGAAAAAATTATGCGTCGGAGTATGAACATGAGGATAGCAAACTTCTCCGGATCCTACCGGCAGCCTCAGGGCAGACCGTGACCGCGCGAGCATGTTGTCTTTGACCGGCGCCCAAGGCGGCATTTTCGATCCGAATATTTCGAAATCTGGAAGGAAACGAACATGCGACTATTACAAGACAAGGTCGTGCTTGTTACTGGAGGCACATCGGGCATTGGCCGCGCCAGCGCGATATTGTTTGCACAGGAGGGAGCCAAGGTTGCGATTACCGGCCGTCGCGCGGCGGAGGGCGAAGAAGTCGTCTCCGGGATCTCCGCAACTGGTGGGCAGGCAATGTTCGTCCAGGCCGATCTCGGCGTCATTGACGGCATTCCGGGCATTATCGCGCAAGTCGTGGCGCAGTATGGCAGGCTGGATTGTGCCTTCAACAATGCCGGGATTACGGGTGGCGGGCCGATCGAAACGCTCGATGAGCAAATATGGGATCGCGTCATCGACACGAACCTGAAGGCCTCCTTTTTCTGTCTCAAGGCGGAGGTCGAACAGATGAAGCGGCAGGGCAGCGGCGGAGCGATTCTGTTCAATGCATCGGTGCTCGCCAATATCGGCGCCGTCGGCACATCCATCTACAGCGCAAGCAAGGGCGGTGTCGTCGCTATGGCGCGGGCGGCTGCGGTGGAACTCGGCCCGATCGGCATCCGCGTCAATTGCCTCAACCCATCCATCACGCGCACGCCGATGACGTCGGCCCGAATGGTGACGAAAGATGACGGCACGTTTTCGCATCCGCTGGCGGTCGATATCCCGCTCGGACGGCTAGCGGAAGCCGAGGAAATGGCGCACGCTGCGCTGTTCCTGTTGTCGGATCACGCATCCTATGTCAACGGCCAAGCTCTCGTCGTGGACGGCGGCCAAAGCGCGTTCTGACACCGGAACAACTGGTCTCGACGCGGCTGACATGACCGTCCCCCAGACTCCCGAAAGGGGTCTAGCTCTACAGTTGCAGAGGCCCCTGCCCGAAGACCGCCTTATCCTGCTGCCGCAACCTCAAGCCGAAGAACCGCAGTTGCTATGAACGAACCCCTCCCGCCAAAGCCCACCTATCCCACGAACGTGGACAAAGCTTCGGCCGGGATAATCGAACACTACTGTATGCACCCAGGCTGCAATGCGTGGGGATCATTTGGCTTTGATCGCCGCTACGGTATGGAGTGGTATTGCAGAGAGCATAAGGGCGATGGCGAGGCATAGAACTCGGCTCGGCGTCCAAACTTTGTGTCTACTGGCGAACAGGAACAACCAAGCTAATTTTGCGTTGAACAAGATGCGGACTGCTACCCTTTGCAAGTCAGCTAAGAGCCCTCGCCATGGCTCCCGCCCCCAAGGGAGGCGAAGGCTGCTCGGCGGTGTGCGCAAGCTCGCCGCTCTTTTTTTGAACGATGAAGATTGAAATTTGGCCGGCCCCAAACGAAAGTCGGGAGGCATAATTGGCGCTCCCTCGCCCCCCCGAAAAAGCTGACCGCTGGGCTTTTAACAGCGTTCAGCCTTGATCAACAACGTACACCGGAGTGCTGGGTGCGCCTATAAATCGCCCCTTAGCACGTATAGTCCCTCAATGAATAAATAAAATGATTGATTCGAAATCTCGGAAACTTCCCCTACATTTTCGGCATGTACGAGGATTACAAGACATTCAAGATGGTTCGGGTGTTTGGCCGCAAGCCCGGACAGCTCGTCGCGATCACGTCGGCTTATGACGCCGCCGTGTTTCTGCTTCAGGAATGGCCCGAGGAAACAGGCGACAAATATCGTCTGGCCAAGGAAATCATGCTGAAGTGCCTAGAGGGTGGCTGCTCGGCTGCCGTCGCGCGGGTTGCGTTCGTGGAAGCCGCGAGAGGGGCGAACATCTACATGGAAGCAGAGCCGTTACGGACGGCCTACACCGGCAAGCCAGACCCGAAATGGGGCAAGCGCAAGACTGCGCGCAAAGCGTAATCCTCTAGAGCATCTGTTTTGCAGAGGTCGGGGGTTCGAATCTCCCCTTCGCTACCGATCAAAGCGCCATGCGCCGCTCAACGACGGACAACGCCTTCTCTTAGCGAGGATTTCAGAATGACGCCTGTACGGCCTCCGGGGCGGTTTGAGCGACTGCGAGGATGGGCTAAAATCTAAAGAGGGATGTCCATGCGATCTACTTGGCTGCGCGCGATGAGCGAACGCCATGGTTATGCGAAAGCCTTGGCCTTTATTGTGGCCGCGTATGCTTTGTCGCCGATCGATCTCATCCCAGATTTCATACCAGTTATTGGTTATCTCGATGATTTGATCCTGGTGCCGCTCGGAATTTTTCTTGCAATCCGAATGATCCCCCCACACATCATGGCCGAATGCCGTCAGAAGGCAACTATCGCAGGAGCCCGTCCCACCAGTCGAGGTGCTGCCTTTATTGTAGTGGTCTTATGGATTGTAACCGCAGCAATCGCGCTGTGGTTTATTTTGTCTTTGCAACGGATATACGAAAATGCCGAGCTTAGCCCACGTGCAAACAGTCAGAAAAATTGTGTTAGCAGCAGCGTT
>NZ_JBBNAM010000045.1:0-6272 GCF_037994425.1 Phyllobacterium sp. | reverse complement strand
TTCTTCTTGGGGGTATCGATGCTTCCGGCGGCTTGATCCAGCGCCGCATGGGACTGCCTGATGCAACAGTGCTGGTGCTGCAAGGTACGCTGTTTGTCGTCATCCTGTTCTGCGAGACGTTTTACGGACGCTTAAAAATCTTCAACCCCGATCTTTGGAAGAGGACCCCATGATGGATGGCATAGGCATCTGGGGCGTTCCGCTCGCCATTTTCGCGGGGGCGATCCGCGTCTCTACTCCCTTTATCTTCGTAAGCCTTGGGGAATCGATCACCGAACGATCCGGGCGCATCAACCTTGGCCTTGAAGGAACGCTGGTCTTCGGCGCGATGACGGCCTACGCCATCGCCGTGCTGAGCAATTCGCCGTGGCTGGGGGTGCTTGCGGCCATGGGGACCGGGGCAGTCTTTGGTCTCATTCACGGCTACATCTGCAAATTTCCCAAGGTCAACGATATTGCCATCGGCATCGCCATGATGCAGTTCGGTCTGGGGCTCGCATTCTTTCTTGGAAAGCCGTTCATCCAGCCTGTCGCGCCGCACCTTCCCTCAATCGCACTCGGTGGATGGTCGAACGTGCCGCAAATCCAATCGGCGCTGAACATCAATATACTCTTCATCCTCGGTGCACTTCTGTCGGTTGCCCTTTGGTGGGCGTTCAGGAACACCCGTATTGGGCTTATTCTGCGGGTCGTTGGCGATAGTTCCGACGCCGCTCGAGCCATGGGTTTCAACCCTGATACCGTGCGGCTTCTGGCAACAGCGGTCGGCGGCTCGCTTGCAGCCGTCGGCGGGGCTTATCTTTCGTTGTTTTATCCCGGCTCCTGGAACGAAGGGATTTCTTCTGGCCAGGGCTTGATGGCTGTGGCGCTGGTCATCTTCGCCCGATGGAACCCGATCGGCTGTTTCTTTGCCTCCCTGCTCTTTGGTGGGGCGGGCGCGCTCGGTCCCGCACTGCAATCGGTCGGCGTCACGCAGGGTTACTATCTTTTCTATGCCGCACCCTATGTGCTGACCCTTGCCATTCTCGTCGCCACATCCTCGCCTAGCAGATCGTTGGCCGGCGCTCCGGCGGCCCTCTCCATCACGAAGTAGGAACCTTCGCCATGAATAGCCTCGCAAATACAATTCCGACCGGTCAAACACTCAGCTTTATCGACGCCAATCCCTATCCCTGGCCCTATAACGGAGCTTTGCGGCCAGACAACACCGCGTTGATCATCATCGATATGCAAACGGATTTCTGCGGTCCCGGCGGTTATGTGGATCACATGGGCTATGACCTTTCTCTCGTGCGCGCGCCCATCGAGCCGATCAAGGCTGTGCTCGCTGCCATGCGGACCGGAGGCTACCATGTCCTTCACACGCGGGAGGGGCACCGACCGGACCTTGCCGACCTGCCCGCCAACAAGCGCTGGCGCTCGCAGCGCATCAACGCCGGCATCGGTGATGCCGGTCCCTGCGGCCGCATTCTGGTACGTGGCGAACCTGGTTGGGATATTATTGAGGAGCTCTATCCGATCGAAGGGGAAGCGATCATCGACAAGCCTGGCAAGGGTTCCTTCTGCGCCACTGACCTCGAATTGATCCTGACGAAAAAACGCATCGAAAACATCATCCTCACAGGCATCACCACCGATGTGTGCGTTCACACCACCATGCGCGAGGCCAACGACCGGGGCTTCGAATGCCTGCTGCTCGAAGACTGCTGCGGCGCTACCGACTACGGTAATCATCTGGCAGCAATCAATATGGTAAAAATGCAAGGCGGTGTGTTCGGTTCGGTTTCAAATTCTCCGACGCTTGTGAGCCAATTGCCATGATCGCGCAAATCCGCGACACCCCTCTTCCGCAAGCCGGCAAGGCCGTCGGCATCGAGACGCTCGGCATCACCATGCGTTTCGGCAGCTTCACCGCACTCGACAATGTGTCGATCGGCATTCCGGCCGGGACGTTTCATGCCTTGCTTGGCGAGAACGGTGCCGGAAAATCCACGCTCGTCAAATGCGTCATGGGTTTCTACCACCAGACCTCGGGCTCCCTGTCGGTCGACGGCCGCGAGGTGGAAATTTGCTCGCCAAAGGACGCAGCGACCTATGGGCTTGGCATGGTCTACCAGCAGTTCACACTGGTACCGTCTCTGACCGGTGCGGAAAACTTGGTAATAAACCGAACAAACGTACCTGCCATCATCAACTGGTCCAAGGAACGCAAGGACCTCAATGCGTTCATGGAACTGATGCCGTTCAAGATCCCGCTCGACCGGCCGGTGAGCGAGTTGGCGGCTGGTGAGAAGCAAAAGCTTGAAATCGTCAAGCAGCTTTATCTGGGGCGTAGCTTTCTCATTCTCGATGAACCCACTTCGGTGCTGACGCCTGCGGAAGCCGACGAAATGTTGAGCCTCGTACGCGGCATGACGGAGCGAGGCGAATTGACAGTATTGATGATCTCACACAAGTTCCACGAAGTGACCAAATTTGCCGACGCAGTCACGATCCTCAGGCGCGGTAAAATGGCGGGAGGCGGTATGGTGAAAGACCTTTCGCCCAAGCACATGGCCGACATGATGATCGGCGATGTGAAACTTGCCGAGTCCGATACCCGTATGCCGGTTGCGCCAGAAGCCAAGCCAATCCTGGTTGTCAGCAACCTCAGGGCACCCGACCGCACGGGCTCGAAGACCATCGATATCGGCAATTTGACTGTGCTTGCCGGCGAAATCGTTGGCATTGCCGGTATTTCCGGAAACGGCCAGAAGGAGCTTGCAGAAATTCTTGCGGGCCAGCGGCCGCCGGATGCGGGTAGCATTACGGTAAAGGGTTCTCCCTACGCCGCTACCCGGCAGGAAACGCGGGTGAACAATGTACGGTTCATTCCCGAAGAGCCGCTGAACAATGCCTGCGCACCCAAGATGACAGTCACGGAAAACCTTGCTTTCCGCACGTTCGACGTCAAGAAGCAAGGCGGCGAAGCTGTCTGGCTCGACATGAAGTCGATGCGCAAGCGTGCCGCTTCGTTGGTCCAGGATTTCAAGATCAAGGCAGCTTCCAATTCCTCGCCGATCGCATCGCTTTCCGGCGGCAACGTCCAGCGTGCAGTACTTGCCCGCGAACTGACCGGCGCGGTTGACCTATTGATCGTTTCCAATCCCTGTTTTGGCCTCGACTTCTCTGCCGTAGCCGAAATCCGCGCGCGCATTGTCAGGGCCCGCAACGCCGGCACCGCCGTGCTCCTTTTGTCGGAGGATCTCGATGAACTGCTGGAAATGTCCGATCGCATCATGGTGATGTCCGAAGGCAAGCTTGTCTATGAAACACCTGCCTTTTCAGCCGATATCTCGGTGATCGGCGCCCACATGGCGGGGCATCATTGATGACCGGGATCAATGCAGAGCCGTTCGCATTTCCGCTCAAGCGCAATGCCATCGCGCTCATCGTCATCGATATGCAGCGCGATTTTGCCGAAGAGGGTGGCTTTGGCGCCAGCCTCGGCAACGACGTCGCCCGCGTTCAATCCATCGTGCCGGACGTCAAACGCCTGATCCAGGGATTCCGCGATGCGAAGCTGCCGGTGATTCACACAATGGAATGTCACCGACCCAACCTTTCCGACCTGCCTCCTGCCAAGCGCAATCGTGGCAACCCGCCACTGAAGATCGGTGACAGGGGGCCCATGGGACGGATCCTGATTGCGGGTGAGCCCGGTACCGCCATCATGGCGGAACTGGCACCAATCGATGGCGAGACCGTGATAGAGAAGCCCGGCAAAGGCGCTTTTTATGCAACCCCGCTCGATGACATTCTTAAGGTACGTGGCATCGCGCAGCTCGTCTTTGCCGGTGTGACCACTGAGGTCTGCGTGCAAACCACCATGCGTGAAGCCAATGACCGTGGATATGAATGTCTGCTCGCCAGGGATGCGACCGAGAGCTATTTTCCAGAGTTCAAAGCAGCGGCCATTGCCATGATACAGGCACAGGGCGCCATCGTCGGCTGGATTGCTTCTGTCGACGATGTCATTCAAGGAATTTCAAATGCCTGAAACGATGCTCGCGGGGCTCACAGCCGGGGGTTGGCGGACATTGGGGTTCGATAGGTTTCGGACGGGTGTGATGATCCACTGGGTTCAGCCCTTCGAGGGTGATCAACCCGGCGTCGCACTACTCAGATACGATGCCGGCGCTGGCGTTCCGCGCCACCGGCATATGGGCCTCGAAACCATCATCGTCCTCGACGGCACCCAATCCGACGAGACTGGCGACTATGGCCCCGGTAGCGTGGTTATAAACAAGGCAGGTACTGAACATTCAGTCTGGAGCGAGAGCGGTTGTGTGGTGTTGATCCACTGGGACCGCCCGGTGAAAATATTGCAAGAGGAAGAGGAATGACTGGCGAACACGCTTTCGATATCAAGTCCCTGCATGCGGCCTACGCCGCCGGCTGGCCAATTTCGGATATGATCGAAACCGTGTTCTCACGCCTCGAAGCAGTCGACGATCCGGGTATTTTCCTTCATCTGGCGAATAGGGACGCTCTGCTGAACGAAGCCGCAAGCCTTGGTGCATTCGATCCGGTCGCCCGGCCGCTGTGGGGCATCCCGTTTGCAGTGAAGGATAATATTGATGTCGCCGGAATGCCGACCACTGCCGCTTGCCCGGATTTTGCCTATTTGCCTGACAAGGATGCAACCGTCGTTCGCCTCTTGAGGAAGGCGGGTGCGCTTGTTTTTGGCAAGACCAATCTCGACCAGGTCGCCACCGGCCTCGTAGGCGTGCGCACGCCCTTCCCTGTGCCACGCAATGCCATCGATCGTTCGCTCGTGCCTGGAGGTTCAAGTTCGGGCTCTGCCGTGGCCACGGCGCACGGCATCGTCACATTCGCACTCGGCACCGATACGGCGGGTTCCGGCCGCATTCCGGCCGGGCTTAACAATATCGTTGGCCTTAAACCCAGCGTCGGTGCGCTTTCCACCAGCGGTGTTGTTCCCGCCTGCCGGACGTTGGATTGCGTTTCCATTTTTGCACTTACCACTGATGACGCCTGGACCGTTTTTTCGTTGGCAGCAAAATACGATCCCACTGATGCCTACTCGAAATCGTTCCCGGCTATCGCCTATGGTCACCTTCCGCCAGTTCTTAGGATTGGCGTGCCGCGCACACAGGATCGGCAATTTTTTGGCGACCCCGCAATGGAGTCGGCCTTTGGCCAGGCCCTCGATACCCTGACCCGTTTGGGTCACCAAATTACCGAGGTTCCCTTCGCGGACTTTTATGCCACAGCGAACTTGCTTTACGAGGGGGCATGGGTGGCTGAGCGATATGCCGCGGTCAAGGATTTCTTTGATTCGCGTGAAGACGCCTTCCATCCGGTGACGCGAACGATTTATGGAGGCGCAAAAACCTTGTCGGCTGCCGATGCCTTCAACGGCCTTTATGCATTGCAGTCACTGAAGCACAAGTTGGCATCGCTGATCGCTTCCGTCGATCTTTTCTGCGTGCCCACCGCGCCGCGGCACTATACGCGAAGGGAACTCGAAGCCGAACCCATTCGCGAGAACTCGCGGCTCGGCACCTATACCAATTTCGTTAATCTGCTCGACATGTGCGGCATTGCAGTACCAACCGGCCGGCGGTCGGACGGACTGCCAGCGAGCGTTACGCTGCTGGCAGTGTCCGGTAAGGACGGTTTGACAGCCCGACTCGCCCGCGACCTTCACACCACGAGAGGCATGACACTTGGCGCAACCGAGTGGGGTTTGCCTGCGAGCCACACCCAGCCAGAAATCGTAGAAAATGACCTGATCGACCTGGCTGTCGTTGGCGCGCATCTCTCCGGCATGCCGCTCAACGGCCAGCTGCGTGCGCTCAATGCTCGATTTTCGCGCACGGCAAGCACGACAGCCGCCTATAGGCTATATTCGCTTGCCGGCCAAACCCCCGCCAGACCTGGACTCGTTCGCTCCAGCAATGATGACGGTGCGCCAATCGAGCTTGAGGTTTGGCAACTTACACCGGAAGCTTTCGGACTATTCGTCGCGGCCATCCCCCCACCACTAGGCATCGGTAGCATTCAGTTATCTGACGGAACGTGGGTCAAGGGTTTTCTGGCTGAGTCCGCAAGTCTGCAAGGCGCGCAGGAGATTTCGGGTTATGGCGGATGGCGGGCGTATGTCGACAGTCTCGCCACGCCATGATCCCTCCTCGTTGGAGCCGTATGGGTGGAATTTGATCCTACCAACGGCATGGTCGGTGATCGTGATGTGATCCGGGCTGCTG
>NZ_JBBNAM010000044.1:0-26073 GCF_037994425.1 Phyllobacterium sp. | reverse complement strand
TGAACATCGGGAATTTGTCGACGAGCAGAAAGGCAAAGGTTCTGCCGACCTTGAGGGCTTGGGCCATGTGCTCTTTTAGCGAGATTCCCTGTTAGAGCAAATCGATCAGAAGCGCGGCGGCACCTTCCCAACCGAGCGGTAAGCAGCGACGAGGGTGTTGGCCATCAGCATGGCGATCGTCATCGGGCCGACACCGCCGGGAACCGGCGTGATGGCCGCAGCGACAGTCGCAGCATCGGCAAAGTCGACATCGCCGACTAGACGCGTTTTGCCTTCGCCCTTCTCAGGGGCCGGAATTCGATTGATGCCGACATCGATGACGGTTGCCCCGGGTTTCACCCATTCCGCCTTGACCATCTGCGGCCTGCCTACAGCGGCGACGAGAATATCGGCATTGCGGCAGATATCCGCGAGGTCCTTTGTCTTGCTGTGTGCGATCGTAACAGTGGCGTTGTGAGCAAGGAGAAGGTTGAACATCGGCTTGCCGACGATGTTCGAGCGGCCGATGACCACGGCATTGAGTCCGGAAAGGTCGCGGCCCAAAATGCGCTCGATCAACAGCATCGAGCCCGCCGGAGTGCATGGCACGAAGGCGGTGTCGATTTCGCCGGTGCCGAGCTTGCCAACATTGATGAAGTGGAAACCATCCACATCCTTGTCCGGCGAGATCGTCTGGATGATGCGGCCGGAATCGATGTGTTTCGGCAGCGGCAATTGAACCAGAATGCCGTGGATGGACGGATCCGCATTGAGGTTCTCGACCAGCGCGACCAGTTCTTCCTCGCTGGTATCTTCCGCCAACGTATGCTGGACGGATTTAAAGCCGCACTCACAGGCTTTCTTTCCCTTCGAGGCCACATAAACCTGGCTTGCGGGGTCTTCACCGACGATGACGACGGCAATGCCGGGCGTGATCCCAGTGTTTTCTATCAGTTCGGCGGACGACGCCTTGACCTTCGAAACCACGTCCTCGGCAATCTCCTTGCCATTGATCGTCACTGCCATGTGCTGCTCCCGGACATCGAAACTGGTGGATTGGCCACCATAGTGTTGATTTTGCGGCCGAATAATACCGTCAAAGCGGCGTTCGCTGACGCAATAGCGAAAGCGGTCAGGAACAGCAATGCGATGATGTGCCCCAGAGGCTCTTCAGGCCTCCAATCGTGGCTTGGCGACCGCGCCAAATCCATGCATGATCACAGAATCTCTGCCGAATCTGGAATTTTCGATGCGCTATTCAGCTTTCAGCCTGCTCAAGAATGCTCTTAACGGCAACAAGGACTGGAAGCCGGCCTGGCGCAAACCCGATCCCAAACCTTCCTACGATGTGGTCATCATCGGTGGCGGCCATGGCCTTGCGACCGCCTACTACCTCGCCAAGGAGCATGGCATCCGCAATATTGCGGTCGTCGAAAAGGGCTGGCTGGGCTCCGGCAATATTGGGCGCAACACAACCGCCATTCGTTCAAACTACCTGTTGACCGAGAACCAGCACTTCTACGAAGCTTCGATGAAGCTTTGGGAAACGCTATCCCAGGACCTCAACTACAATGTGATGTTTTCACAGCGCGGCGTCGTCAATCTCGCGCATACGTTGCCGCAGCTCGACGTTTATGCGCGGCGCGGCAACCAGATGCGCCTCAACGGTATCGATTGCGAACTGATGAACCCGCAGCAGATCAAGAAGCTTATCCCAGGTCTCGACATCAGCAACACCGCGCGATTCCCGATTCTCGGGGGGCTGATGCAGCGCAGCGCCGGCACGGCGCGCCATGACGCTGTCGTCTGGGGTTACGCCCGCGCGGCCGACCAGCTCGGGGTGGATATCATCGAAAACTGCGAGGTGACGAGCTTCCTCAAGGACGGCGATACAGTCACCGGCGTCATGACGACGCGAGGCACGATCAAGGCCAGCAAGGTCGGCTGTGCTGTCGCCGGTCATACCAGCGAACTCATGCGCCGCGCTGGCGTCGACCGCCTTCCGCTCGAATCCCATGTTTTGCAGGCCTTTGTTTCCGAGGCGCTGAAACCAGTCGTTGACACTGTCGCAACCTTTGGCGGCGGCCATCTCTATTTCAGCCAGTCGGACAAGGGAGGCCTCGTCTTTGGCGGCGATATTGACGGCTACAATTCCTATGCGCAGCGCGGCAACCTGCCTGTAGTCGAAGACGTGATGAGTGAGTTTGTCGCGGTCATACCTGCACTCGCGCGCGTCAAGCTCTTGCGCTCGTGGGGCGGCATCATGGACATGACCATGGACGGATCGCCCATCATCACGACAGGTCCGCTGCCCGGTATGTATTTGAATACCGGCTGGTGCTATGGTGGGTTCAAGGCAACACCGATCTCCGGCAAATGCTTTGCCTGGACGATCGCCAAGAATGAGCCGCACCCGCTTTCCGCCCCGTTCACGCTTGACCGGTTCTATCGAGGCTATGTCATCGACGACAAGGGTCAGGGGCCCACCCCGCGACTGCACTAGGGTGCTCGACAGTCGATAGAACTGCGCAAGTCGATCGATCAACCTCTTGCTGGCCAATCTCCCAGAATTGTGATCCCAAACTTCGGCGCGGCTGACGTAAGTCGTTCGATATCAGCAGGATTGGGCGGCCCGACCACCTCTCCCTTCTGCAGCTCATGGCCAGCTTCAGCGAGAAACTGCTCGAACAGGCTCGGCGTACCTACCAGTAGATAGCGAGAGGGTTGGCCGCCCCGATTCATGAGTTGGTCCGGAATGCCGCGTTTCAAAAAGATGCTCTCTCCGGCGGAAAGCGTTCGGGCATTGCCATCCACAACAGCGGTCAATTGCCCTTCGACAACGTAGACCGTTTCATCGTCATTTGCATGAACGTGGATTGGCGTCTTGGTATGCCCGTCGCTCCGGTTTTCGAAGAGACAGAAACAGCCGTCCGTCTGTTCGCCTGATACCAGCCGCTTCATGACGACGCCTGCGAGCACAAACTCCTTGGGATGAATATCAGTCATCGATTCTGACCTCCATTTCCTCTCCCAAGCTTGAATCGTAAGCCGGCATGCCGGGAAATCCAACTTCCGGAAACCGTCCCTTTTATCCGGCGGCGCGGCGATTCAGCGCCTCGCGGATCTCCGCAATGTCTTCCAAAATAGCTTCGATATTGGAATTGTGGTCCATCGGCGGCTTGACAAGGGTCGCTTCATCGAGCGTCATCGTCCGGTCCTTGACTCGCCGAATTGCTGCACCGAGCCGCGATTGCGTGTCAACAGAAGGCGACGTTGAATCGGTATCGGAAGCGTTCCCGCCTCCGGGCGTTGGAGTAGGATCAACCGGTCCGTTCGTCACGGTTGAACCTTTGCGCTTCCGGACCTGAGAAGCCTCGAAAATCCCTAGTATCAAGGCAATGCCCAAGGCGATGCCAATCGGCAGGATGATCCCCTTGTCGACACTAAAAAGCGTGCCGATGATTACCACGGCAACGATGAGCCACCGCAACGGCCGGATGTTCATTTTCACATCGGCTGTAGGGCCTGATTGTGCGGGCAATGCATCCACTGGTTCAGCCAACACATGTTCCGGCAAAGACGGATTTTCCGTTTCGCCGGTAATCAGTTGTGCGGGGTCGTCACTCGTTGACACAGCGGCTTCTGGCAGCAGCTGACGAGTATCGCGCACCGCTCCGATGCGCTCCTCCTCGTCTACACGCCGGTTGAGCTCGGCCTTGATCGCCGCCATATCAGCCCGCATGCGGTCAACGGCCTCCTGCTCGGCTTCCTCCGGCGTAAGACTGCGGGCCGTCTCCGGCCAAGACCGCTGCAGGTTTTCGCTTGCGGCCGCAAGTCGCAGTGCGCGCATGCGATGGTAGCGTTCGAGTTCGCTTTCGTCACGCAGAGACGTGGTGGTTCCTCCTGCCGGCCCGTCCGGCCGGCCGGCAAACGAGAGCAGCGACCGTGGTCGCTTTTTTGTCTCGTTCTCACGATTACTCATCTGCAACACCCAACTCCAAAACTGCCGCAACTCATGTCAGGACTGTTCAATGGGCGACGGTTAATTCAATCTAAAGTCACGTAAAAAATAAATGGTTAATTGAGCCCTCCGCGGCTTTCCATCGTCCGGCGCCGATCGGTGGTTGACCCGAAGCGCCGGAGAGGATCAAAGTGCCGCAAAAATCAGGGAGAATGAAATGGCTGACAATGTGGTTCTGGTCGGGTGCGGCAATATGGGTTTTGCCATGCTCAAGGGCTGGCTCGATGCTGGCGTATTGAAGCCAGGCCAGGTGCACGTCGTCGAACCCACCGACGCACTGCGCGAACGCGCAGCAGGATTGGGGGTGCAGGCCGTTGCCAATGCCAGCCGCCTCGAAACCGACTATGCGCCGCGTGTGATCCTGATTGCGGTAAAGCCACAGGTCATGGGGGACGTGCTTCCGGCCTATGAGCGTTTCGCTGAAAAAGCCACCTTTGTCAGTGTTGCTGCGGGGATCACCGTTGAATTTTTCGAAAAGCATCTTGGCAAGGATGCCGCCATCATCCGTACCATTCCCAATACGCCGGCGGCGATCGGCAAGGGGATGATCGTCACCTACCGCAACGCCAATGTGGGCGACGAGGATGCACGTTTCGTCAATACGCTGCTCAAGACGAGCGGCGCTGTCGCTTCGGTCGCCGACGAGAGGCTGATCGACGCGGTGACGGCGGTTTCAGGCTCGGGCCCGGCATATGTGTTTCATTTCATCGAATGTCTGACCGAGGCCGCCGTCGCGGCCGGGATCGAACGCAGCACGGCGGAATTGTTGGCTATGCAGACAGTCTACGGCGCGGGCGCCCTTGCCGCTTCGAGCAAGGACACGCCGACGACGCTGCGCGAACAGGTAACGAGCCCGAACGGCACGACGGCGGCAGCACTCAAGGTGCTCATGGGTGAGAACCGCTTGCAAAACCTTCTGACGGAGGCCGTGGATGCGGCGCACCAGCGCGCCATCGAACTTGGCAAAGTTTGAGCTTTCACCACCGCGAGGGTTGCTCTAGCCTGCATGCATGAATGTGCATTCGTCCCCTGATGTTGCCGTGGTGGCCGCGCCTCAACGCGCGTACGGTGCCGCGCGACTCATCGTCAAACCCCTAAATGGCCGCACGCGCATCGCCTCGCTCTACCAGGAGGGGTGTGCCAAGATTCGCCTTCCCGACCGCGACGATAACGGGCTGGAAGCGGTAATGATAAACACCTCGGGCGGCCTGACCGGCGGCGACAGGATGCACTGGCAATTCGACGTTACAGATGGCTGCAGCGCGCAAGTAACCACACAGGCTTGCGAGCGCATTTATCGTGCGTCCGCGGACATCGCCGATGTCGAGACGACGCTTCGCGTCGGCGAACAAGCATCGCTCGCGTGGTTGCCACAGGAAACCATTCTCTTCGAGAGATCGGCCTTGCACCGCACCTTGAACGTCAATCTTGCCGGGACAAGTCGCGCCCTGATCATCGAGCCTATTGTTTTCGGGCGCAAGGCGATGGGCGAAGACGTAGAGACCGCAACATTCCACGATCGCTGGCGTATCCGGCGCGAGGGCAAGCTCGTTCATGCGGAAGACTTCCGACTTGGACCCGATGCCGGATCGATACTCCGCCGGCCGGCGCTGCTTGGCGGCGCTCGGGCGATGGTGACAATCCTGTTGCTCGATAGCAATGCGGAACGTCACCTCGCTGCCTGCCGAAAAATAATTGGGGCGAAAGGCGGTGCCTCCTTCTGGTCTGGCAAGCTTCTTGCGAGGCTTATCGACGGCGACGCATATTGCCTGCGTAAGCGGCTGGTGCCGCTGATTGAACTGCTGAACGAAGAGGCAGGGCTGCCTAAAGTCTGGTCAATCTAGACTTTAAACGAAAGTACGACGTCTAGGGGAAACGATGAATCTCACTCCACGCGAAAAAGACAAGCTTCTCATTTCCATGGCGGCTATGGTCGCCCGCCGCCGGCTCGAGCGCGGCGTCAAGCTCAATCACCCGGAAGCCATTGCCTTGATTAGCGATTTTGTCGTTGAAGGCGCAAGGGATGGACGGTCTGTCGCCGATCTCATGGAGGCGGGCGCGCATGTGATAACGCGCGATCAGGTCATGGAAGGCATTGCCGAGATGATCCACGACATTCAGGTCGAAGCGACGTTCCCGGATGGCACCAAGCTCGTCACCGTTCACGAACCAATCCGCTAGGAGCCGAAAAATGATCCCTGGAGAAGTTATCCCGGCCAAGGGCGACATCGAACTCAATGCTGGCGCGGGCACGGTTACCCTAAAGGTCGCCAATACCGGCGACCGCCCCATTCAGGTCGGCTCGCACTATCATTTCTTCGAGACAAATTCGGCGCTCGCCTTCGAGCGTGACAAGGCCCGCGGCATGCGGCTCGATATTGCGGCCGGGACCGCCGTCCGGTTCGAGCCGGGGCAGGAACGCGACGTAACGCTCGTGCCGCTCGGCGGGAACCGGACTGTCTACGGGTTTCAGCAGAAGATCATGGGTAAGCTTTGAGAATTCCGCTCGATTTTTCCACGCAGAAAAGCGACCGGAAGATCCCCGATCGCAACGTGCTTGCCAAATTGATGTGTGGATTTCGGACGTCAGCTCGGCTTCTTGGTGACCAGTGTCAACAGACCCTTGGAATCGAGACTTGCGATGACAACGGCCGCCGAGGTCAAACCCTTTTCCTTGAGCGCAGCGGAGACCTGGGGCGACTTGTCGATAGAGGTCCGCAACTTCTGCACATCGGCGTCACTGCGCTTGGCAATGGCGTCGTTGACTTGATTCTTCGTCCCTTCCGGCAGTTCATTGATATCGACAATATTGATCGTGGTAATCGCCGTCGCGCCGGACTTCGCGGGCGCTTCGGTCTTGCTGGCCGGCTGCTCGGCCGACTGAGCCTGCGGTGCGGCGGACTGCGCGTAGGCAACCGAGGTCGCCAGCGGGAATGCCGCACACAGCGTCAGGACTATCATCTTTCGCATCGTTTTTCCTTTCATGCGATTGGCGAACGATCATCTACTGATGACGGGCGCACTTCACATGCGGAATTCGATCTGAAGCGGTCAGCAATCGGGTTTTGTCGAGGCAATACCGCGGCAAGAATGTGTCGCGTTTATTCGGCAACATCGCAGTCAACTCATCCGAGAGGGAATGTTCATGCCCGCTAAAATCAGCCGTTCCGCCTATGCCCGCATGTTCGGCCCGACCACCGGCGACCATGTGCGCCTCGCCGATACCGAGCTTTTCATCGAAGTTGAGAGGGACTTCACCGTTTATGGCGAAGAGGTGAAGTTCGGCGGCGGCAAGGTCATTCGTGACGGCATGGGCCAAAGCCAGATCGCGCGTGCGGACGGCGCGGTTGATACGGTCATCACCAACGCCCTCATCGTCGATCATACCGGTATCTACAAGGCCGATGTCGGGCTCAAGGATGGGCTGATTGCGTCGATTGGCAAGGCAGGCAATCCCGACACGCAGGCGGGCGTGTCCATCATCATCGGGCCGGGTACGGAGATCATCGCCGGCGAAGGCAAGATCCTGACCGCCGGGGGCATGGATGCGCATATCCATTTCATCTGCCCGCAGCAGATCGAGGAAGCACTGATGTCTGGCGTAACCACCATGTTCGGCGGCGGTACCGGCCCTGCACATGGAACGCTCGCTACAACCTGTACGCCGGGGCCATGGCACCTGGCGCGCATGATCCAGTCCTTCGACAACATTCCCATGAATATCGGCCTTTCCGGCAAGGGCAATGCCTCGCAGCCGAAAGCGCTCGAGGAAATGATCCTCGGCGGCGCCTGCTCGCTCAAACTGCACGAGGATTGGGGAACAACCCCGGCCGCGATCGACAATTGCCTCACTGTTGCCGATCAGTACGACGTTCAGGTGATGATCCATACCGACACGCTGAACGAAAGCGGCTTTGTCGAGGATACGGTCAACGCCTTCAAGGGGCGCACGATTCATGCCTTTCATACTGAAGGCGCGGGCGGCGGCCACGCACCCGACATCATAAAAATCTGCGGGCTTGCCAACGTTATTCCCTCGTCGACCAATCCGACGCGGCCTTATACGAAGAATACGATCGCCGAGCATCTCGACATGCTGATGGTCTGTCACCACCTGTCCGCGTCAATTCCTGAAGACGTCGCCTTTGCCGAAAGCCGCATTCGCAAGGAAACAATCGCCGCGGAAGATATCCTGCACGACATTGGTGCATTCTCGATCATATCCTCCGACAGCCAGGCGATGGGCCGCGTCGGCGAAGTGCTGATCCGCACTTGGCAGACTGCCGACAAGATGAAGCGCCAGCGCGGAAGCCTGCCGCAGGAAACGGGCGATAACGACAATTTCCGGGTAAAGCGCTACATCGCGAAATACACGATCAACCCCGCCATCGCGCAGGGGATTTCCCGCCATGTTGGGTCAATCGAAACCGGAAAACGCGCCGACCTCGTCTTGTGGAACCCTGCCTTCTTCGGCATCAAGCCCGACCTGGTGCTGCTTGGCGGCACGATTGCGGCTGCGCCGATGGGCGATCCAAATGCATCGATCCCCACACCGCAACCGGTGCATTACCGCTACATGTTCGGCGCCTATGGCAGGAACGTCAGCAATTCGTCAGTCACGTTCGTGAGCAAGGCTGCTGCAGAAGCCGGTCTGCGTCAGGCACTTGGCGTCGACAAGCAGCTCGTCGGCGTCGAGAATACCAGAGGCGGCATTTCCAAGGCGTCGATGATACACAATGATGCTACGCCGCATGTAGAGGTCGACCCCGAAACCTATGAAGTGCGGGCAGACGGCGAATTGCTGACCTGCGAACCGGCAACTTTACTGCCTATGGCGCAGCGCTACTTCCTGTTTTGATGGTGGAGTTCATGAAAGAACACTTCCGGCGCCTCGCCCACTACAACAAATGGGCCAACGTGCGTATTTACGACGCTGCGGCGGCACTCGACAGGGAAGACTATTATGCCGACCGGCGGGCATTCTTCCGATCCGTGCATGGAACTTTGAACCACATTCTCGCAATCGATAAATTGTGGTTCGGGCGCTTTACCGGCAACGCCTATGTTCCACCCAGCCTCGATGTCATCATTCACGATAGTCTCACGGATTTGCGGGGAGCCCGCGACACGTTCGATGACCACATCATCGACGTTGTTGGCGCTATGGACGATAACCTCATAAGCGGCGTGTTCCGGTGGACGACGATGGAGGGGGAGCCCTATGCATCAACGCTCGACCGCTGCTTGACTCAAATCTTCAACCACCAGACGCATCATCGGGGCCAGGTGCATACATTGCTCAGCCAATTGACCGGGCACGCACCGCCACTCGACTTCTTTTTGTGCATGAATGACGATTTCAACGAGAAAGACCATATGGAATGAAGCGGGTTACCGATCACGATCATGCCGGGCACTATCAGGGTGCGCCATTTGACAGCGTCATTCTCGCCCATGACGAACGGCATCTGCGCCGCAAGGTGCTTACGCTGCAGAAGGGTGAGCAGATCCTCGTCGATCTACCTGAAGCAATTGCTTTCGGCCATGGCGACGTCCTAGTGCTCGAAGACGGGCGGATGGCTGAAATCATCGCCGCGGACGAGCATCTGTATGAGGTCCTGCCGCGCGACCGCCAGCATCTGGCCGAGCTCGCCTGGCATCTCGGCAATCGCCACTTACCGGCACAGCTCGAAGAGGGCCGTATCGTCATTCTGCGCGACCACGTCATCAAGGCGATGCTGGAGGGGCTAGGAGCGAAGGTGAACGAGATCGTCGCGCCCTTTCACCCGCTCCGCGGCGCCTATCACGGCGGGCATGGCCATGGTCATGGCCACGATTGACTCTACCCCCCTCCGCCCTGCCGGACATCTCCCCCACAAGGGGGGAGATCAGATAACTGATATCTTGCACTATTCCTGGGGTGTAGGTGATTTGCATCGACCCAGCCGCAGGCTGATCTCCCCCCTTGTGGGGGAGATGGGCGGCGGCCCAGAGGGGGGTGCCGCCAGTATCCGTAGGGGTCGAATGTGGTAAACACCGCTCACCTCATCCGCCTTATGACCTGGCTGTCGCCGGCTTTCCCGGTCGGGGCATTTTCCTACAGTCATGGCATCGAGCGGGCCATTCATGATGGCCTCGTCCGTGACAGGGCGACGCTTGCAGACTGGCTGGTAGACCTCATGCACCATGGCTCGGTATGGAACGATGCCGTTCTGTTCGCTGCGGCGTTTCGAGAGCCCGTGGCCGGCGAGGACGTTGCCGCGCTTGGCCGCGCCATGGCAGGCTCCAGCGAACGCTATATGGAAACGATGCTGCAAGGCAGCGCATTCGCACAGGCTGCTAGCCACTGGACCGGCGGCCGAATCTACGCCGGCGATGACCTGCCCTACCCTGTCGCGGTCGCGAAGGTCGCCGCCGAGAACGGCATCGAGCTCGAAACCGCGCTTGCCGCCTATCTTCATGCCGTCATGTCGAACCTCATCCAGGGTGCCGTTCGACTGGTGCCGCTCGGGCAAAGCCAAGGGGTCGCATTGATGGCCGCTCTGGAAGCCTCAATCCTTGAAATAACGGCAAGCGGATCACATTCCAGTCTCGACGATCTCGGTTCATCCGCGATCATGTCCGAGATCATGGCCATGCAACACGAAACACAATATTCGAGGGTCTTTCGCTCATGATATCCCAAAACGGACCATTGCGCGTCGGCATCGGTGGACCAGTCGGCTCGGGCAAGACCACTGTCACCGAAATGCTGTGCAAGGCGTTGCGCGGCAAATATTCGGTCGCGGTCGTTACCAATGATATCTACACGAAAGAGGATGCGCTGATCCTCAACCGCCTGCAGGCTCTGCCTGAGGATCGGATCATGGGCGTTGAAACCGGAGGTTGTCCGCACACGGCCATCCGCGAGGATGCCACGATCAATCTTCAGGCCATCGCCGAGATGAATAGGCGGCATCCGGATCTCGACATCGTTTTCATCGAGTCGGGCGGTGACAATCTGGCGGCGACATTCTCTCCAGACCTCGCCGACCTTACCATCTACGTTATCTCGGTCTGCCAGGGTGAAAAGATACCGCGCAAAGGAGGTCCGGGCATCACAAGGTCCGACCTCCTGATCATCAACAAGAAGGACTTAGCGCCCTATGTCGGCGCCGATCTAGAGGTTATGGATGCGGACACGAAGGCGCAGCGCGGCAGCAAGCCCTATGTCTTTACGGATATGCTGCGCCGGTACGGGCTCGACGCGGTCATCGCCTTCATCGAAGCTGCTGGTGGCCTACGCCAGGCGGCTTAATGCGTCGTTTGGCTGGATCATCGCGTCAGCAAGGATTTCATAAGACCGAATACGCGCCTTGTGATCGAAGATCTGTCCGGTGACCATAACCTCGTCGGCGCCCGTACGCTGGATGAATTCCTCGACACCCGCCTTCACCGTCGCACACGAACCGACGACGCTGCACGACAGCGCCTGGCGAAGGATCGCCCTTGCATGCAGGTCGAGCGTGTCCTCGTAGTTTTCGACCGGAGGCGGCAGCGGGCCGGGTTTGCCGGTGCGTAGATTGACGAACGCCTGTTGTTGCGAACTCTGCAACAACTTTGCCTCCGCGTCCGTTTCGGCGGCAAAGACATTGAGGCCAAGCATCACGTAGGGCTGATCGATATGTCCAGAAGGCTCAAACCGGGCGCGGTAGATTTCGATGGCGCGCTCCATCTCGGCCGGCGCAAAATGCGATGCGAAGGCGTATGGAAGCCCGAGCGCAGCGGCAAGCTGCGCCCCGAACAGGCTTGATCCCAATATCCAGACGGGCACGTTCGTGCCTGCTCCGGGAACGGCAATGACGCGCTGCCCGGGTTCCGAATCGCGCAAGTAGCCCATCAATTCAACCACGTCCTGCGGAAAGCCGTTGATGTCCTGGTCGAGATTGCGGCGCAGCGCCTGAGCAGTGACCTGATCGGTGCCCGGGGCGCGGCCAACGCCGAGATCGATGCGGCCCGGATGCAGGGAGGCGAGCGTGCCGAAGGCCTCGGCCACGATCAACGGGGCATGATTGGGCAACATGATGCCGCCGGCGCCAACGCGGATCGTCGACGTGCCGGCGGCTATGTGTGCGATCACCACCGCGGTCGCTGCGCTGGCGATGCCGCGCATGCTGTGATGCTCGGCAAGCCACAAGCGATTGTAGCCCAGCCGTTCCGCGTTCTGCGCAAGGTCAAGCGAATTGCGAAGTGATTGCCCGGCATTGCTGCCTTCGGCAATCGGCGAGAGGTCGAGGACGGATATGGGGGTCATTGGCTTCATATAGGCGCGCACTTACCGTGCGCAATGCGCACCCGGCCATTTCGTGATTCACAAAAATTGAAGCTTTATTGAATTGGAGGTCGGCGGACCGAGCGGGGCAATCAGTGCTAGAACGGACGGGAATGGAGGCGCAGTTCCGGCCCCTTGAGCGCACGGGTTTCCTGTGACAACTGCTCGTCGGCTTCGCGAATGGCGGTTTCGATGAAATAGGCGATCATCTCAAAGCCTTCATCGTCTGCCATGGCGCAGAGTTTCGAAAGTTCGCCTTTCAGTTCTTCAAGTTTCTTTGCTCTCTTCGTCATGCTGTCCTATCCGTCCGTGAACCGCATTCGTCTCTTCACATTAACACGCGGGCAATAGCCACGCGAGCAACACCATGTGCAAGACGTTCTGCAATGCTTCCGCAGAATTTCCCAGTCATAGTTAATCGTGCTTGCTGATTCCGACAAGACTTATCGTCAAGAATAGTCGAAATTCGTATTGAAAAGACCCCTTAGACCCTCAAATAATTGTGACAAATTGTAATAGTAATATACAATTCTATTAAACTTTTACATTACGTCGCACAAATCACTGAAAAGCTTGTATTATTGCGTCAGCCCTTATTACAGCCGCGTCAAAAGTGCGAGAGTTGCACTTTGGCCCTTCCGCAGATTTCCTGTGATTTAGTTTTCACGGCTTGGTCGATGATTCCCGACGCGAGATCGGATACTATCTCGACAGCGATGTCCTCTGGAAGTCCGGTCTCTTTCATGCCAGCGCGCATGGCGGTCTCACTGGCTTCACTCGTGCCGCATATATAGGCACGCGCCTCAAGATAGGCCGCACGTTCGAGCTGCTTATTGTTGACTTCATCACCTTCCCCACCCTCGACGGCTGGTGCTTCGACCTGGCTTTTCAAACTAAAGGCCTGTACGGGGGCGTAAGCCGCAGCTGAAATCATCAGCCCTGCAGCGAGTACGGGAATACATGACTTGTAGAATCGCATTGCCCTGCCCCTTTCGACCACGTTTGAAGGCTGGTGACGCGCACCATTTCCTCGTTCATGGATTATTAACGGATTGGGGACTGGTTCCGTTCCAAATACATAGTCAACGCTCCGTGATAAGCGCGTGACCGCGTTCTCGACGCGAGAAAAATGCTGCAATGCACCAAATGCAATGCTGCCATGCAATATTGTGTATATTAAATCAGGTCATTTGAGTTATTCTCAGATCAGGAATTTTCGACGGCGTCACCTCCTCCCGGCTCCGTCGAAACGGATGGTCTCTTCTCCTCCCAGAAGGCCCTCCATAACCAACGAAACCCACCGCACCTCCTCCCGCGGTGGGTTTTGTTGTTTCAGCACCCCGCAAAAGCAACATCTTGACAGATCGACACTAAAAAACGCTGCCTCGCGACAGTCGCAAGGCAGCGTGCGCTAGACGTCCTGTGGGTGCGGGTTTACTGCGTGGCGGCAGGCTTCGCCGCCTTTGCTGCACCGGTAGCGTTTGCCGCCGCTTCCTTTGACGGCGTCGCCCGCGTCGTCAGGGATTTCGGTGGCGGCACGTAGTAGGTGTCCTTTGCCGGCGACGAGCTTGAAGCAGACGCGCCGCCCTTCGTTCCAGTGGTGCAGCCCGCAGCGACGAGAAGGCTTAGGGCGACGACGGACAGTGCTACTCGCATTCGATATTCCTTTGCGTGAGTGCGCCATGCGGTGACGCTGGAGAATCGCTTCCCCGTTGACCATTCAATCGTGGCGATACCGCGTCAAGGCATCAGCGAATAAGAAGGGCCCGAAGATCATTGACATTTGTTCCCGTCGGGCCCGGCGCGAAAAGGTCGTCAGTTGCTTCGAATGCAGTCCAGGCATCATTGCTATTGAGGTAAGCCGACGCATCGCGTCCCTTGGCAAGGAGCCGCGCAATAGTTGTGCTGTCGGCGAAGGCACCGGCATTGTCCTCAGATCCGTCGATACCGTCGGTATCGGCAGCAAAGGCGCTGATGCCATCGGCACCATCGATATCGATCGCGAGTGACAGCAGAAATTCGCTATTGCGCCCGCCCTTGCCCTTGCCGCGTACTGTTACCGTCGTCTCGCCGCCAGAAAGGATGACGACCGGCTTCTTGAACGGCTGGTCCTTGGCAAGAACCTGCTTGGCTATTGCCGCATGGACATGGGCCACTTCACGCGCTTCACCTTCGATAGCGTCGGAAAGAATTACGGCTTCGACATCCATGTCCCTCGCCACTTTGGCCGCCGCTTCGAGAGAGACGGCAGCCGAGGCGATTACATGATGCTCATTTCCTGCGAAAATATCGTCTGATGGTTTCGGCGCATCGGCTTTTTCGGAATTGAGATGTTCAAGTGCCGCCTCGGGCAGATCAAGGTTGTAGCGTTCGACGATCCGCAGCGCGTCTTCCCGCGTTGTTTCATCAGTTACTGTCGGACCGGAGGCGACAAATGCCGGATTGTCGCCTGGAATGTCCGACACGATGAGCGAGAATACGCGCGCAGGGTGCGCTGCGGCGGCAAGGCGTCCACCCTTGATTGTAGAAAGGTGCTTGCGTACCGCGTTCATCGCCGAAATCGGTGCGCCGGAGGCGAGCAGAACCTTGTTGACGGCAATCTCGTCGTCAAGTGTCATGCCTTCGGGCGGCGAAGGAAGCAGCGCCGATCCGCCACCGGAGATCAGGGCAACCACGAGATCGTCCGCAGTCAAACCAGAGACGATTTCAAGCAGGCGCTTCGAGGCCACGAGCCCGGCTGCATCGGGAACCGGATGCGATGCTTCGATGATTTCGATGTCCTTGCAAGGCGCGCCGAAGCCATAGCGAGTGACGACGACGCCCTCGAGCGGACCGTCCCACACTTTCTCAAAGGCGCTGGCCATTTGGGCCGAACCTTTGCCAGCGCCGATGACGATGGTCCTGCCTTTGGGCTTCGGCGGAAGATGCGCGGCAATCGTCCGCTCGGGATCAGCGGCATCAACTGCGGCCCGAAAAAGCTTTATGAAGAATTCCTTGTCCTGCATCTTTTCAAACTTCCAGATCAAAAACCAAAACGCCGTCAACACCTTCCACGGCGGCAGCAACGATGCGCCCCGCGATGGCCTGGTGTTCAGGATGTACGAGATAGTGGTCGCGCGCCGCCGCGTCGGCAAAATCCAAGATGAACCCCTCGGAATAGCCTTTGTCCATGCCGGATTCGGGACTGACATTGGTTCCACAAGAGATCGTAAGGGCGCCGGGCAGCTTGGCGCAGAGTGCTTCCAGGTCGCGATAGATGGATTGGCGTTCTGGCACCGCGACATCGTCGCGAAAGCGAAGAAAAACACAATGACGGATCAAGACCGGAATCCTTTCTCGCATGGAACACTGATTGGACGAAGCGTCCGGCTGCGCATCCTGAACAGATTGCCGGAAATTGCGAGCGCTATTTCCGTCCGCGCCAAAATAACACCGGCGGATGAACCGACTACACCGCTTTCGATAGAAGCTGTTCCACCGAGAGAGCCATAGCGAGCAACCGCCGATCAGCACCGTGCCGGGCAATGAGCATCAATCCGCCGGGCAAGGTCATTTCGGGCATCGGCATGCTGATCGACGTGAGATCGAATTGATTTGCAACCTGTGTATTGCGCAGCAGCAGTCCTTCGACCTCTTTGTAATATGCATCGTTCGTCTCGACCGCCTCGATGGGCGGCGCTGCGATCGGACATGTCGGCACCGCAAAGAAATCATAGGCGCCAATCCGCTGGTCCATGGCTTCGACGAGCAAGCGGCGGCGCTGCATGAGGCCGATATAGTCGGCTTCAGTGACGCTGAGACGTCGAAGCAAGGGCCACCGAACACGTTGATCGACATCAAGTGTCTCCTCATGCAGCCAATCCGCATGGATGCGGCTGCCCTCGATCCCGGCAATTGAGCCGACGGACGTTGCCTCAGCCATCGCGTTGATAAGATCATCGATCGCGCAATCGGTAATGACTGCACCTGCGGCCTCGCACTTTGCAAGGCTCCTTTCGAACGCCTCTGCAATCGCTTTCTCGGTTGAATTGAACAACTGCCCCCTCGGTGTACCGATCCGCAGCCCCCTCAATGGCATCGGCTCGGGCGCGACCGGCGATTCATCTGCCATCACGGCATCCGCGATTGCGCAGTCGGACACCGAGCGTGCTAGCGGCCCGAGCGAGTCCAGACTGGGTGAAAGCGGAAAGGCACCCTGCAGCGGGACGCGCCTTGCCGTTGGCTTGAAGCCGACCACACCATTCAGCGCCGCGGGAATGCGGATCGAACCGCCCGTATCCGAACCGATGGCGATTTCGCTCGTGCCTTCGGCTACGGAAATGCCAGCTCCCGTCGAAGACCCGCCCGCCACCCGCTGCCGATCGAATGCGTTTCCGGCGACAGGATAATGCGGGTTCAGTCCGACCGCAGTGAACGCAAACTCGGTCATGACCGTCTTGCCGACGATTATTGCGCCCGCCTTGCGCAACCGTTCGACGACAACGGCATCGGCCGTAACGGGCGAAGCGGTTCGGCGAATTATCGAACCGGCGAGGGTCGGCTCTCCGGCAATGTCGATCAGATCCTTGATCGAAACGACGCGCCCATCAAGCGGCCCAAGGGAGGCACCCGCGGCCGCGCGCCGGTCAGCCGCATCCGCGTCCCGCCGCGCAGCATCTGCATAAACCTTGACAAATACGCGCTCATCGTCCCGGCGGCTATCAAGTTGCGCGAGTATTTTTTCGAGCCTAGCCCGCGCAGGTGGTACCAATGAATGCATGATTTATCCGCTGAAGTTGTTTGTTTCGAGATATAGCTGCAAGCGATCCTATTTTGGAAGGTTGAATTGCAACCAACGGAAAACATTCAATTGCTGTTATGCATCGTAGGCAATGCTGCTCTGCAACATTGGCGATTTTCATACGGACCCGCGCGACGCATATTGCGCTTCAGGGAGGCCAATGAATCAAAGGGGTATGAATATGAGCCTTCGCAACCGCATCCTTCAGTATCGCCAGTATCGCCAGAACCTCGAGGAACTCAGCCGCTGCACCGATCGCAACCTTGCTGATCTCGGCATTGCACGCGCCGACATCCGCCGCGTCGCCTGGCAGGCCGCGCTGTAATCAACACGGCAAACATGTTTGATTGGCGTTCGCGACTTCGGTCGCGAGCGCCAAAAGCATTTCTGGACTATCGCAAGAGCCTCGCAACGATCACACCGGCGATAATCCCGGCGCTCTTGACCAGGAAGTTTGCGAAGTCTGGATGCCGACCCGGGATGAAGTGCTGTGCATATTCAAACAGGCCGCACGCAAGTAGGATCAGTGCCGCAACCGCAACGGGTTGTTTGGGATAGGTGAGGCTGAACATTCCCCCAACGACGACAAAAGCGCCGAAACGCTCGACGTCGGGACCAAACGGGGTGACTGGGCGCAAACTGATTGGTCCCAACGTCGCCACGACGATGAGAGCCAGCAAGATCCACGCGATGATATGATGTCTCGCAGGGATACCGGCGAGCCCCTCGGAAAGCCTACGCCAGTTCATCTCGTCATACCCTATACGCTTGATTGCTCGAACGTTCGCACGCTTCGCATGCGGACCAAATACAGCGCAAGGCAATTTTGCTTGATCAATACTCCCTGAAAGCCCGCGACATGCTGTCGATCACCGGCTTGGCCAGATATTCGAAGAATGTGCGCTCATGTGTCTGGATCAGGATATCGGCCGGCATGCCAGGTGTGGGCGTAAAACCGTGTACCCGCGCGAGTTCGTCCGCCGGGATGCTGACGCGGGCGAGGTAGACTTCCTGATGCTGATTGGCGTCCGTCATCGAATCCGCCGATACGTAATCGACGCGGCCATTGATAATGGGCGTCGTTCGCTGGTTGAGAGCGCTGAGCCGCACATGGGCAACCTGCCCTTCCTTGACTTCATCGATCTGCATGCGCGGAATTTGCGCCTCGATGATAAGTGGAACGCCGGCGGGCAGAATCTCGACGATCGGCTTGCCGGTCTCGATGACACCGCCGGGCGTGTGGTAGTAGAGCCGTATGATTGTGCCCGCCACCGGCGCCTTCACCACGGTCCGATCAAGGATATTCTCGGCCTGACGCGATTGTTCGCGCACCGTGTCAAGTTCAGCCTCGGCGCTCTGGATCTCATCGAGGGCTGCCTGCTTCTCAGTATCTTTTGTCTGGATCATTTCCTTCTGGAACTTTTCGATCTGAGCGTTGACTTCCTCGATCTCTGCATCAAGCCGCGCGATCGTGCCCTCGCCATCGGCGATGGCGCGCTCGAGCACGTTGACTTCTGAGCGGGCCATCAGCCCTTGCCGGAAGAGAGAGTCCTTCGCCGCATATTCATCTTTCAACAATGCCACCTGCTTCTTCGTGGAAACGATCTGGGCGTCGCGCCCGATGCGGCGAAATTTGAGCGCCGAGATATTCCGCTGCATCATCTGATATTCGTTGGCATATTTTGCGTGCGCGGCGTTAAAGTTGTCGCTCTGGCTATCGTTGACCGCTCGAATCTCCGGGTTGGCAATATTATCGAGAATGATTTTTGGCGGCTGATAGCGGTCCTCGCCGCGCACGATCGCGTGCAGTCGGGCGAGAATTGCCTCAAGGCGGGCCTGGCGCAGGTATAGCTGCTGCACATTGGCTCGCGGCGCGGTCTCATCGAGGTTAAGCAGGTCGTCGCCTTCCTTCACCCGGTCGCCTTCGCGGATCAGCAGATCCTTAATGATACCGCCTTCAAGATGCTGGACGATCTTGTTCTTGCCAGTGGCCACGAAGGTGCCGGGAGCGATGACCGCGGCAGCAAGCGGCGCCGTGGCCGCCCAGGTGCCGAAACCGCCGAAACACACAATGATGACGAGGATGCCAAACCTGGTGTAGGGCCTGATGGAGCGCGGAACGCCATCATACCATTCGAGATTGTTCACGACATTCGTGGCCATCTGCTACCCCACCTATTCAGCCGCTTCGATGCTCGGCATGGTGCCGGCTTCTTTGTTCTTGCGCGCAATCGCTTCAAGGACGGTCGCGCGCGAACCGAACATCGTGACCGTACCGTTGCTGAGCACCATGATCTTATCGACGCAACTGAGGAGCGCCGGCCGCTGCGTGATCGTCACGACGGTAATCTTGTGCTTCTTGGCATGAGATAACGCCCTGGTGAGCGCGGCGTCCCCTTGGGAGTCAAGATTGGAATTGGGCTCGTCAAGAACGACGAGCGTCGGACTGCCGAAGAAAGCTCGCGCAAGCGCTATGCGCTGTTTCTGCCCACCGGAGAGTGGTGCGCCATCGCCCGCCACGACGGTTTCATACCCCTGCGGGAAGCTCGCGATCAATTCGTGCACATCGGCAAGCACCGCAGCGTCATAGATCGCCTCATCGGAGACGTCCTCGCGCATGCGGGCGATATTGGCTTTGATCGTACCAGGGAAGAGCTGCACATCCTGTGGCAGATACCCGATGTTCTCGCCGAACTGCCGCTGGTCCCAGTTGCGCAGGTCCATCAAGTCAAGCCGAACGCTACCAGAGGTTGGCAGGATCGATCCGACCAGCATCTTGCCAAGCGTCGTTTTCCCCGCACCGGAATTGCCGATGATCGCCAGGGACTCGCCGGGCATCAGGGTGAAGGAAATACCATTGAGAATGACCTTCTTGTTGGGCGGCGGCACGTAAAGGATGCGATCGACATCGAGCCTGCCCTCCGGCGTCGGCAGGCGCAGCCGCTCGAAGTTGAGCGGCGAGGTCTGCAGCAGGTTCTTGATGCGGCCAAAGGCTGAGCGAAACTGGATGAAACTGTTCCAACCCTCGATAGCTCCCTCGATCGGTGCGAGAGCGCGACCGGCGATGATCGAGGCGGCAATCACCATGCCGCCGGTCATCTGACCGTCAATGGCAAGGTGAGCGCCCCAGCCGAGCATTGTCACCTGGGTGAGCAGGCGCGAGCATTTTGAGATCGTCGCAAAGACGATGTTGCGATCCTGCGCCTTTACTTGCGCGCGCAATGACCCGGCCATGTCGCGGCCCCAGATGCGGACGGCTTCGGGGATCATGGCAAGGGCGTTGATGATCTGCGAATTGCGCGACATCGAATCGAGGTGCAGCATGGCGCGGCTCTGATAGTTGGTTGCCTCGGCAAAGGAGGTAGCCGTTGCGCGCTGGTTTATGAAGGCAATACCGATCAGGATAAGCGATGACACAACCACGATATAGCCAAGGTGCGGATGCACAAAAAAGACCGCAACCAGGAAGATCGGCGCAATTGGCGCGTCGAAGAACGAAAGTAGCGTTCCCGAAGTCAAAAATGCCCGTAGTTGCTGCAGATCCCCGAGCACCTGATAGTCCTTGCCATTGCTGTTCAACGAGGCGCGCGCTGCCGCGCTGAGGATCGGGGCGCCGAGCTGCACTGCAACCTCGACCGCCGTACGCATCAGGATAAAGCGGCGAATGGCATCAAGAACCACCTGAATCACCACTGCGCCGACGATCACAACGGACAACATGATCAGCGTATCAGTCGAGCGGCTTGTCAAAACGCGGTCAGATATCTGGAAAAGATAGATCGGAATGGCCAGAACCAGGATGTTCAGGAACAGGGTGAAACCCATAACGATGATGAGATTCTTCCGGACCGCGCTGACACCGTTGTTGAAACTGTCGCTGAAGCTGACGGCTGCAACCCGCTTGTGGAAGCTGCCAGCAGCGCCGCTATTGACGTCGCGCTTCATAATGGGCCCGCGATCACCCTCAATGACCTTCCCGACTTCGCTCGCCTGCGAACTCGCTGCGGCCGATGCAGCCGCCGGTTCGCTAACCTCTATGGCCGCCTTATCGAGCGGCACATCATCAACAACCGTTGCAATGGGCATTTCCTCGACAGCCGTCTCCTTTACGGGGGGCATCTCGACGGGGGATTCCGCCCCCGGTTCACGCCGGTAGAGTTTCAGGATCGTCTCTTCCATCTCGGCCAGAAGGCTATCGAATCGTTTCTGCTCATTCCCACGCTCTGCCTGTCGCGCACTCTCCATGGCGACCCGCAAATTTGCCTGCTCCTCATGTTTCATTTATTTCGCGCCCCCTGGCGCACGTCTTCTTGTTCTTAAGAGAGGACCGTTTGCATAACATCAACCGAGTGGGTGGTGTCCGGCATATGAATGGGTGTCGAATGGTCGGTGGGAGCCGACGAATCCGCGTCGTGGTCGAGGAACGCCACGACCTCGTTGGCCAGAGGCTGACCCTGGCCCGGCCCTGCGCTTGGCGGCTGCGATCCAATGATTTCCGCCTGGATCAGTATAGCGTCGGAATAGAGGGCACCGCCGACATAGGCGACGCCGTCGCCATGGGTATCATGGTCGACGATCGCCGCGATGTTGATCAGCGCATTGGAGCCGGTGCTAATATCCCAGGTGGTGTTTGAGGTTGCGGCCAGAAGCGTATCCTCATAGTGCGCGACATAGTCGGAATCGCCGAGAATGTTGACCTGCTCCACATAGTTGAGATCGTAGACGCTTCCGGAAATGTAGAGCGCCCGCAGCCCTTCGATTCCATGAAAATTCTGGTCGCTGCCGAAGCCTTCGGGCATCTTGTAATTGCCATTGGCAAGCCCGGTCAGCGCCTCCTGGTAATGTTGGGGAAGGCCGGCAACCCAATTGGTAGCGTCACCGCTTTGGATGCTTGCAGCGTTCCACAATAGGTTGTCACTGGTTGAAAGCTTGCCGCTATAAGCGCCGGCTGCCCCGCCTGTGGTCAGGGTGTCGTTGTCGAACAACACATTCGTCTGGAAGATGAAATTGCCATCATAGTAGTGGCCACCGATCATGACGAGATCGTACGTATTGCAAAGTTCAGCGAAGGTCGCGGTATTCATCGCCATGTTCGCGCCAGTGGTGATGGTCGTATAAGAACCGGTCGCGTTGAGGACATGCATGTCATTGTCAGAGATGAAACTGTATTGGGATATCCAGTTCATCTGCAGGAGATCGCCATTGATGATGGTGACCTGCCAGTTCTGCGGGAAGTGCGTCGGGTCGCCGGACGACGACGCCGCTCCCCCCGCATTGTCGGCCTGATGGACGAAATTGGCGATGTTCATGGCGTTGGTGGACGGCTGGCACAGCGCTTGCTGTCCTGAGAAGCCGTTCTCGAATGTATCGCTGTCGCTGTAGGCATTAATCTGCACGATCGCATCGATGCGATAATGATTTCCCGCCACCGCAAAATGGCCGCTGATGGCGTCGAGACTGGTCAGGACCACTTCGTTGACCATGAGGTTGGCGCCTGCCTGGACCGTTACTGATCCGGCGAAACCGGAGCCTTCGGTCAATATCGACTGGCTTGATACGACGGTCGGTTGCGTGGCGCTATGGTCGGTCGTCTTGATAAATTCGGGAAGGGATTCACTGATCCCCGGCGCGCTCGTGACCTGCTGACCATTTATGAAGAGCCCATTGATCACTGGCCCGGCGACGACCGTCACGCCGGGTGTCGTCGCAAGTGGCCCAGTCGCCGCCGCGTGAATGACACCCAACTGGTCGTTGAAGAATTGCGCCATCTCCGCCCCGGAACCCGGGACAGCCGACGATGTGAAGGGTTCGGAGATGGAGAACGCCTGCGACGACAGATGGGCGAAGCCTGCGTCGTCGGTGAAATCGAGGTTCGTCGGCATCTTATTGCCCATGATCACGACATCATTGTCCTGCATGTGATTGGTCTGCTTCAGAACCATTGATGTGTCGGAAGCACCGGAGCCAAAATATGGGCCCTCTTCCACTACCCCGTGCGCGACATCGGAACCCGACCCGTGCGGATTTGTTACGGAATGCGGCAGCCTGTGCATGCCAATATTGATTTCGTCGAGGTTGACATCGACCCAAGGCATGGACGGTAGGCCAACGGGTGACCAGGGCGTCGGCGTGTAATTCACGCTTGCCTCGGAGGACGCCGGACCTATTTGTTGGGTCGGGTGCGTGTCGATTGCGAGAATGTCTTTGAAATGTGGATCGGATTCGGGCGTTGGCTTGAATTCGCGGTATTCTATCCGCGCTCTCGCGGCTTCGATGGATGTGTGAAAATAACCTACGAAATGCGCAATTGACTCGGAAATCTGATCACCGAAACCCAGCATTTGCAGTCCCCGCCACAGTTAACGGCAACTGCCTTTTCGACAAAGAGGTCTGCGCAAATCCTGCGCAGACCAATGTCAGGCAATTTGCCTGCGTGTTACCGTTACTCGCTGTCACCACTGATGGTGGTATGCGTGTAGGTTCCATTGATGACGGTAGCGTCAAATGCGTTTTGCTGCAGGTTAGCGCCTAGAACGATATCCTGCGTGAACGCTGTTGATGTCAGGTTGGCTGCAGCACTTGCTGCACTGGAACCAGCCACATCGTCGCCGGCGTGTGCGCCGCCGCCATGGTTGCCAAACCAGCTGTCCCAACCGTCTGCACCACTTCCGATTCCGTCGCCCGCCGTAGCAGCGCCCCCGGTTGCATCCAGCGTTACGCTGCCCGAGTTGTCTTGGCTGACATGAGAGAGCTGGTCGTTGTCGACGAGATCGGCCACCTGATTAATGGCGAATCCGGTGTTTGTGCCCGCACCGTTGAACGCGCCATTAAAGATATCCGAAAAGTGAACATCGTTGCCTGGATCGAAGTTGATACTGCCCGAGTCGGTTATGAACATGTTGTCGAAGTTGGTGTGGCTTAGATCGAGATCTGCAAAGTCATTGTCAGTAGGCAGATACCCATCAAGGTTCACACCGACATCCACATGCACGGACGTATCCGACGTGTTGGCGTTGGTGTTTGAGTTGTGGTTGTCACTTTCATTCAGGTTGGCATTAAGATTACCATTGGCGTTAAGATTACCATTGGCGTTCAGATTGCCATTGCCATTGAGGTTTCCATTGCCGTTTAGGTTACCGTTGCCATTCCAGTTCGAATTGTCCGAACTGGAATGTTGATCCTGGCTTTGGCCTTGCCCCTGTCCTTGAACCTCCAGCTGCCCCTGGGCTTGTCCCTGCAACTGTAAGGCCAGTGCAGCGGCCACGGCGGATGCATCGGCATCTGCAGTCGCTGAGGGGTCGCCACCCGGATGGAAATTGTAGTTGTTGTTCTTACTGTTACTCATAAAAAGCCCTCCGATGTTTTGTTTTCGGAGCTAGCAAGAACCTCTATGCATTTCCAACGAGGTTATTATGCGAGCTCGCATTGGTCTTTTATTTAACAGACGTCGGTTATTATGATAACAAACCAGCGTGTTTCTGGATTGCTAATTGCCAATGGTATAAATTTTGTTTTTTACACGAGAGTTTTACATGCGCTTTCCCCACACACAAACGTCGCGCAAGCCTAATGATGGTAGTCCCAAAGTCACGTGACGTTAAGCTACCAATTCTGTTTAGGATTGGGATTATGATTTCTGGTGGCGCCGGTAGCCGGCAAGTACATTAAAAAGTGCAATCTTTTCAGCAGCGTTGCGCCGCGGCATTTCAGCGGCAGAATGGGTGATGGATTAGAGCGTCCAGAGGATCTTAGTCCCTATAGTCGAGGCATCGGTCGGATCACTAACCCGCCAGCCGGCGCGTCTCCGGCTAGACACAGCAAACTATTGAGTTTTCACCCGTCACGGCCGTGTCACGCACGATTTATTAATCCTTCCTTAATCAACAGGGATAGTTGAGGCGTAGGGAGCATAACGACACTAAATAAACCGAACTCACCCGAATAAAAAAACAATAAGAGCAAACAAATCCGGAGGGAAAATACTTCCCTCATTAAAAGGGCGTAGGGGATAATTATGAACGGAACAATATCGCATACCAAATCGGATCATGTACACCATGGTGCGAAGAACGACGATGGATCTAAATTCAGAAGCGGCATCTTCATCTATGCTGAGGCTGGTGTGGTCTTCCAGGGACTGGTTCAATCGCTGGAACGTACCTTTCCCGATCTAAACGTCCGCCTGTCGAGCAAGCTGAACGAAACAAACGAATCCGATGAGAATACGGGTCTCGTTCTGGTTCATGCCGGCTTTGCCTTCGATCTCGCCGACTGCGTCGAACACTGCAAACATCGCTTCCCGCATGCTTCGATCACATTGATGATCGACGAAAACAGCGCCGGCATTCATGAATACAACGCGCTGTTCGATAGCAAACAGGTACAGGGTTTGCTTCCTTTCAGCCTGAAGCTCGACATCTGGCTCGCCGTCGTATGGCTGCTGCTTAACGGCGGCGAATACTACCCGTCCACCATCGTTCGCTTGATGGAGAAGACGGCGCCTGCCAAGTCACATGGTCTTAACGGTCAGGCAAAGGGTGCAACGGGACCAATGAAGTCCTTGACCATTCGCGAGCATCAGATCCTGGAACTGCTATCCGAGGGACTGCAAAACAAGATCATCGCGGATCGGCTTGCCCTGTCGGAACACACGGTGAAGGTGCACGTGCACAATCTCATCCGCAAGCTGCGCGTCCACAATCGGACTCAGGCCGCTGCGGTGTACCGGGACAGCATCGATCAGGAGGAGCTCAGGCCCCCTTTTAAAGGGTATAGTGCGCCCCTGCATCCGCAGAGCACATATGTAATGAGCCAGGCCATCTGACCCGACTCCGAGGCAAGGCAAATGTCCCGCATCAACGATGTACTGATGCTGGTGGGCAAACTGAACTATACGTGGACGAACACCGAAAGCCTGTTCATCTACCTGATTGCCCACCTGCTGGACACGAACAAGGAAGCTGCGACTGTCATCTTCCTGAC
>NZ_JBBNAM010000043.1:0-17054 GCF_037994425.1 Phyllobacterium sp. | reverse complement strand
CAATCCCGGCGGATGCACCGGCAATACCGCCAAATCCCAACGCACCGGCGACAAGCGCTATGATCAGAAATATTACAGCATAGTAAAGCATTTAGCGTTCTCCCTATCTCGTCGGGGATGTAACGGGTTGAACGAGATTTGGTTCCCTGCCGGCGTTAAACCTTGGCTTTGCTGCTTTCCTTGAAGAACAAAGCCTGGGTGATCAGAGCCTTCACCATGTCGGGGTTGAACGGCTTTGTCACCAGGAATGTCGGTTCGGGCCGCTCGCCGGTTAGCAGGCGCTCAGGGAACGCTGTAATAAAGATGACCGGAACAGCATCCTGGCTGAGGATATCGTTGACAGCGTCGATGCCAGAGCTGCCATCCGCCAACTGGATATCGGCGAGAATCATGCTTGGCTTGGTCGAGGCGTAGAGCGAAACCGCTTCGTCCTTGGTGCGGGCAATGCCCACGACGCGGTGACCAAGGCTATCGACCATGTGCTCGATATCCATGGCAATCAGCGGCTCATCTTCAATTATGAGGATGTCGGTAGCAATTTGCTTGGAAATGCCGACCGATGCCTCGTCAAGAAGCTCGTAAAGCTCGCCTTCGCTGACATCGAGGATTTCCATCGTCTCGCCCTTGCTGAAGCCTTCGAGACTGATCAGCAGGAATGCCTGGCGGGCCTTTGGCGCGATCGCTGTAAGGTTGGCGGCCGCGTGTTTTTCCCAGCCATATTCCGACTGCAGTTCTAGCGGGCGGACATTCACCGAATTGAAGTGCTTTACCAGCAGTTTGTACAGGCTGACGCGGTCAGAGCCCGTGGTCGGGAAAAGGGAAACGTCGGCAATGAGAATTTCAAGTGTCGCTGCGACGTAGGCATCGCCAGAGGATTGCGAACCGGTGATGGCGCGAGCAAAGCGGCGAAGGTAAGGCAAGTGAGGGGCTATCCGTGTGGATAATGACATATTGAGTTCCCTGTTCTCCGGTGAGTATTGAATGGGCCGGCCTGTGATGAGCGACGAACAGAAACACATTCGCAAAAAAAAAGTTCCCAACAAGGGAACTTTTCGTCTCATTGCGAATTATGAAAGCTAATGTGCTCAACTTATTGAATGAATCCGAAGTACTCTGCGACAACCAGCAAAGATCCTACGAATGAATGCAAGAAAATCCTTAATTGACGCGCCTGAAAAAGCGCGGGTCCGTCGCCGCGACATCAGGAATGCCGAGACTGAGATTGGATTGAAGCTGCGTGCGCTATACGCATCCGTACAGGAGGAGGAGATTCCGGCTCGTTTTCTGGACTTGCTTGAGAAGCTTGACGAGGCTGAACGCAACCACGCGCAAACATCCGAATAGCAGGCTGGTGAATGGTCCACGTATCGACTGATTTCAAGAGAGACTTGATTGCGTCCCTGCCCAAGCTGCGCGCATTCGCCGTATCGTTGATCGGCAATCCGGACAGGGCGGACGACCTCGTCCAGGATACGATCATGAAGGCCTGGGCCAAGCAGGACTCTTTCGAGCCGGGCACCAATATCAAGGCATGGTTGTTCACGATCCTGCGCAACGAATTCTACAGCCAGATGCGCAAGCGCGGGCGCGAAGTGCAGGATTCCGATGGTACGTTCACCGAACAGCTATCGGTGCACCCGGCGCAATATGGTTCACTCGACCTCCAGGATTTCCGCAAGGCGCTCGACAAGTTGCCCGATGATCAGCGTGAAGCGATAATTCTTGTGGGCGCATCAGGTTTTTCTTACGAAGAAGCCGCCGACATTTGTGGTTGCGCTGTCGGTACGATCAAGAGCCGGGTGAGCCGCGCAAGAACGCGGCTGCAGGAGCTCCTCGAGATCCAGGGTGAGGGGGACTACGGCCCGGATTCGATCGCGACGCAGGTCACCTCAAACAAATTCGCCTGAGGCACCGTCCCGGCGCGATGCAGGACTGCGGCCCGACTTGGCCAAGGCGCTGGCTACTGCCCTGACGATCTGGGATTTTCCATACGGCTTTGGAACAACGGGAACATCCGGAAATCCTGCAACGCCGTTGGCCTCATGGTCGTAGGCGGTCGTGAAAACGATGGGTGTGCCGCGGCGCTGCAATTCGGCGGCCGCCGCGAGCGATGAGGCGCCGCGCGCCTGCACTTCGAGGATGGCTATATCGTATTCGGCATTGCCGGAGATCAAGTTCTGCAATTCGCCAATCGTCGCTGTGAGTTGTATCGATCGTGCGCCACATTCTTCTGCTATGCGTTCCAAATCCAGCCCTATCAGATATTCATCCTCAAGGGCCAGAAGCCGCATGCCCGTCATTTCCATTTTCACGTGCTCCTTGTCGGGGAGCCGTTATGCGCGGAGGTGGGGCCACGTGTCATTTAACTAAGACATATCGATTGCAAAGAAGGCACGAGCAATTTGCGGGCATCGTGATAGCGTAGCGAGCGGAACGGGGAACAAAAGCATGAACACAGCCGCCGCATCAACAGCACGCCAGTTTCCCTGCGACAAGTGTCCCTTGCAGGACGTTCCGCACCTCCAGCCACATCAAACGGACGAGATAGCTTTCCTTTCGAGCTTCAAGACAGGGGAGCTTGTTGCCGACACCGGAACCACGGTGCTAGTCGAGGGCGCCAATAGCGCGCATCTGTTCACGGTGCTTTCTGGATGGGGCTTTCGCTACAAGATGCTGGAGGATGGCCGGCGTCAGGTGCTCAACTACATCCTTCCCGGCGATCTCATCGGCCTTCAGGGGTCGCTGATGAAGGAAATGTCCCATTCGATCGAAGCCCTGTCGCCCATGATCCTCTGCGTTTTTCAGCGGGATAAGTTGCCGGCATTGTTCAGCAACTTTCCGAGCCTTGCCTATGACATCACATGGATCGCCTCGCGCGAGGAGCAAATGCTGGATGAGATATTGTTGAGCGTCGGCAGGCGCACGGCACTTGAGCGCGCGGCCTACCTCTTTGCATTTCTCTTCCAACGGGCGAAGTCGGTCGGTATGGTAAAAGGCAACACCTTGGTACTGCCGCTTCGGCAACAGCATGTAGCTGATACGCTCGGTCTTTCGATCGTGCATACCAACAAAACTTTGAAGAAGCTGGCAAGTCGCGGTGCACTCCGCTGGCTGGACCGTGGTTGTGAAGTGCTTGACGAGAAAGTTCTGCTGGACGTGTCAAAATGGGCCGGCCTGCCATCGACCGCCCGACCCTTCATCTAACACTACGTCAGCAGTAGCTTACGTAGCGTTACGTTATAGAGTGGCCGCGCCGGCTTCCGGTTGTTCGGCATTCAACTGGTTCAATGCAAGTTCTATATCCCGAAGGTTGCGCGTCACGCCATCGTCGGGGTCCATCCCACCTTCGGTTGCGGCCCGCTGCAATCCTCGCGCCTCGCTCAAAAGGTCTTCGAGCTTTGCAATTTTCTGTGCCCTACTCAAACCTTGATCGGTGAGAATATCGTTAGCTTCCAGCATGTGTCTCTCCATTTCATGGCCAATCAAGCATTGAACGCTCAACCAAAACGGGACTACCAAATATTTGTTCCCCACGGGAACCATGCATAAATGGTGGCGTTGATGAACCACGACATGGTAACACATGGGAGTGGGGGCGGGTTGCGGAGTACCTCATAGCGACATGAAATCACGGCCAATTTCAGAAAACCTCTTCCAGGCAATGTCCGAGCCAGCACGCTTGGACGTGCTCTCGAATTTGACGACGCTCGGAATCGAAGGCGATTCCGACTTCGATAACATTGCTACGCTCGCACTATCGACGGGAAATGCTGCTGCTGCCCAAATCTCGCTCGTCGATGAGCGGCAAAGCCAGGTCCTGGCTCACAAGGGATCGCTCGGCAGGGCCAATATATGGCCGTTCGAAGCTGCCGCCCTGACAATATCAGAGGCAAGCTGTCTCGTCGTGCTCAACGCGGCGCAGGATGTCCGCTTTGCGGACCTCCACTGTGTCACCCATGCACCCGGCTTGAAGTTTATCGCCGTTGCGCCGATCTGCGTCTCGGACGAATGCATCGGTGCAGTAAGCGTCATGTCGGATGAATCACGAACCGAATTCACCCCCGCACAACAGGACCAGCTTGCAAGCCTGGCGAACATCGCTGGCTCCTTGATCGAACTCAAGCGTGACTCCAGGCAAGGAACCGAGCGTGTCGCTGCTCTGAATCGTGATGACGATCGTAACGCCATGGCCCTCGAAGTTGGGAACGTCGGGAGCTGGGTTTGGGATTTGCGTAGCGGCAGGTTCACCGGCAATCGCATGGCCTATGAAATGCTGGGTCTCGATCCGGATCGGGCTATCAGCGGCGAGGACGTGTTTCGGGCCATGCATCCCGACGATTTTCCTGCGATGAAATATGCGTTCGCGCGCGCGCTTGCGCAAAACCAGGACTATATCGGGGAATTTCGTGCCGCTTCGTCCGGTCAGTGGCTGCTAGGTCGCGGCCGCATTTTCGAGCGTGATGCGTCGGGAAAGCCCGTGGTCGCTGTCGGCGTCAACATTGATATTACAAACACAAAGAATGCCGCCGAGAAGACGCGTTTCCTGCTGCGCGAACTCAATCATCGCGTCAAGAATACGCTGGCCATGCTGCAATCGCTCGCGAGGCAGACGCTCAGTCGCACCTCTGACCCGGCTGAATTCATGGATGCCTTCTCGGGTCGTCTGCGCGCCATCTCTGAAGCGCACACTTTGTTGTCCGATCGTGAATGGAGCGGTATCAGTCTCGTCGACCTGATCACCAAACAGGTCGAACCTTACGCAATTTTCGATGTTGCCCAGATCGAACTCGTCGGCGAGGATATCATGCTGCCCCCGGATCATGCCTTGGGCCTCGGTATTGCGCTGCACGAACTTGCCACCAACGCAGCGAAGTATGGAGCGCTTTCGGTTGCGACCGGTCACGTGCACATAGCGTGGCAACTGGAAGTCGGCCTGCACGAGTCCCGCATCATTATTCGTTGGATCGAATCCGATGGCCCGCGCATCTTGGCGCCGGATAAACGGGGTCTCGGCCTGAAGCTGATCGAGCGAAGTCTCGATAAGGTCCTGTCGAGTAGCGTCCGGCTAAGCTATCCCGAAACAGGCATGGAGGCGCTTATCTCCATGCCGGTCGGCGATTATTCAGATCCCGTCACCCGCTGACGGATCGGGCCGGGGACGCCGTTTTTTCTTCTTGCCGGCAAGAGAGAGACCGCCGAGCGCAACAAGCGGAACTGTCAGCATGAGCAAAGCCCTGGAACGGAACAGCGCTGGCGCTAAAGCGAGCGCGGCAATGGTCAACACCGTTGATGTATCGACCTTTGCCCGTTCTTCCTGGCGGCGCCTCGCGGCCGACGACGCGATTCTCATCGTTATGAAGGCAATGATTGCAAGCCCAAATGCTGAACCCGCAATCATCAGCGCCGCGTTCAAGCGCCCATAATGTTCTGCCAGGCTGATCTGCGCAGCCACCAACAAAAAGATAAAACCCACCGTCACGAGAATCGCGATGATCGCCATGAACGCGGCGCTCTGTTTGGCTCGGCTGACGACCAAACCAACCTCTCCAGCCGCAAGGCTGGTCAAAAGCGGGGCCAGCAGCTTCAGCATGTCAGCGACGGGCAACCAGGGCCAAAAGGAAACCAACGCCAGCGGCGACGGCAATGGCAGTCAGCGGCTTCTCACGCACGGTCTCGGCAATTTGGTCCTCTAACTCGCGCGCTTGTGAGCGCAGGTCTTCAAAGGTTTCCTCCCCTCGCACTTTCGCGGTCTCGAAGGAGCTTGCGGCACTACGCCGAGCGTCTTGCGCCGTGTTCTTGCCGATCTTGGCGAGTGTCGTCGTGATCTTCGCAATATCTTCCCTCAAAGCCGCCACTTGGGCCTGCAGATCGGGATTGGATTCGGTCGCGTCATCGACCGCCTTGCGGACCTTCGAGGAGACAGAGGCCATGAGAAAACTCCTTTAAGAAAATGGCTGCATATGCTGCGGGAACGTTGCTCATAGGCATTTGTTCCACGCTTGAAAACGTATCGCAAGCTGACAAGCCTAAGATGGCTAACGCGACGCCGGCTGTTTCGCCGGCGTGAAAGGGAGTGATTTAAGAAAGGTAGCCGAGCAACCAAAGAATGAGGATGATCGGAAGGGGCAATCCTATAAGCCAAAGCAAAACACCACGCATCATGTCTGAAAACTCCTTGCTAAAGTTAAATCCTGCCCATCAAGAGCAAGATAAGAACGACGACCAGAACTATTCCGAGCAGCCCAGAAGGGCCGTAACCCCAGCTTCTTGCGTGCGGCCAACTCGGAAAGACACCGATCAACGCCAGAATGAGAATTATGATCAACAATGTCGTCAGTGACATTCCATGTCTCCCTATCGGTGGCGTATCGTCCCGTTCGAAACACGTGAAATGAATTTTGGTTCCTCCAGGCCTCTGCGTGTCGGGTCATGCGTGGTAGGAACGGACATGGACCCATGCAACCAATTTGAGCCGGCTTCGTTTCCATTTCGGGTTGCAACGGGAGCGTGTTATTGATGGACCTCAGATTGGGGGATTTTCATGCCGTCTGAGGATAGCGGAGCGAAGTCTCCGCGTGCGGTCGAACGGGTTACTTTGCGTTCGGTTCCGCCGCCCGTGGTGACCGATGCGCAGCAGCAATTTCCGCCCATAGTCGTCGCCATAGCCATCGTTGCGGCGCTCTATTTTGCCCGCGATGTTTTCGTGCCGCTGGCGATGGCCCTGCTTTTGACCTTCGCCCTTTCACCGGTTGTGACAAGGCTGCACCGATCCGGCATTCCGAGGGCCTTTGCAGTCATCAGCGTCGTTGTCATGGCGTTTCTTGTCATCTTCGTCTTTGTGAGCGTTGTCGTCAGTCAGCTGACGGTGCTCGCCCAAAACCTCCCAAGTTACCAATACAATATCGAAGCCAAGATCCGCACGGTAAAAGAAGCGCAGTCCGGCAACAGCGTTTTTGATCGGGGTGCGCGCATGCTGAAGCGGTTCAGCGAGGAGATCGGCCGTTCCGACGAGGTTGAGCGTTTTCCAGTCGATGCGGAAAAGAAGCCTGATCCCCAGCACGAGCGACCACAAAACGTGGAGACCGGCCAGCCTAACGACGCCCCGTTGCAGGGGAAGGACCCCAACAAGCCGGTTCCGGTCGAGATAAAATATCCGCCACCCGATCCGCTGAGCTTGCTTCAGACCTTTGCTGGACCGCTTATTCAACCGTTGGCAACGATCGGCATCATCATCGTCGTGGTGATCTTCATGCTGATGCGCCGCGAAGACCTTCGCGACCGTTTCATAAAATTGGTTGGCGCAAGCGACATCCACCGAACGACGACCGCGCTGCATGATGCGGGAAAGCGCGTGGGGCAGTATCTGTTGATGCAACTGGTCATTAACATAAGCTTCGGTGTTCCGATCGGCATCGGTCTATGGTTCATCGGGATTCCCAATCCGATGTTGTGGGGCATGCTCGCAATCGTCCTGCGCTTCGTGCCTTACATCGGTCCAATCATGGCCGCTGCCTTTCCGCTTATTCTCTCGCTCGCCGTTGATCCGGGCTGGATGCTGCTATTCTGGACAGGTGCCTTGTTCATCGTGCTTGAACTCATCAGCAGCAACGTCATGGAGCCCTTGCTCTACGGATCGAGGACCGGCCTATCGCCCGTTGCCATCCTCATGGCCGCTATCGTCTGGACCTGGATCTGGGGACCAATCGGGTTGATACTTTCGACCCCCCTGACCGTTTGTCTTGTCGTTCTCGGCAGGCATGTGCCGAAGTTCGAGTTCCTCGACGTTCTCCTGGGCAACGAGCCTGTGCTCTCGCCCCCGCAGCAGCTCTACCAGCGGCTGTTGTCGGGCGATCCCGACGAGGCAACCGAAAAGGCGGAGGAGTTTCTGCAGTCTTCCAATATCGAGGACTACTATGCCTCGGTCGCGATACCGGCGTTGTTCCTCGCTGAGAACGACAGGGGGAGAGGCGTACTCGACGCGGCCCGCCGGAGCCGCGTCGCGCAGGGAACCGTCCTTCTCGTGGAAAACCTTTCGGAACATCAGGACGAAGACGAGGAAGAAGACGGCGACAAGGATGAGACTGAAAAGAAGGACGAGCGGCCGGCTGCCAGACCGAAAAAAGTCAAGCCCAAGGACGCGCCGCCTGAAGAAGAAACCAGAATCGCCATGTCCGCCGGGGGCCGTGGCGAACTCGACGATGCAGCGGCGGTCATCATGGGAGATATACTGGAGCGGCGCGGTTTCGAAGTGCGTGACATAGCCCATGACGAACTGGAGTCGGGGAGTATCGGTAAGCTTGATCTTACGGGTGTCAGCGTGATCCATGTCAGCTATCTCAATGTTTCATCCGTTGCGCACGCGCGTTATCTGGTGCGGCGCATAAGACGCCGGAACGGACGGATTAAGATCGTCATCAGTTTCTGGTCTGAGGACTCCGACAATTTCGACGGCGAGAAGTTCGTGGGCTCGACTCGCAATTGCCATTTCGCGCCCTCGGTGGAAGCTGCGCTGGAGATCGTAAGCGCATAAGCTTGGGACCTTTGACAGGAGATCTCGGGGAAAGATCCCGAGGTTGGAACCAAGATAGGGCTGACACGTTTCGAGGTTGCTGGCTAACCCCAGCCAGTGGCGTAAGGACCCGGTGCCTGTTCCCCCGTGGGCGCCGGGTCACACATTTTTGAACATTCTCAATGTTTTCAATGAATTAACACCGTCATTAGCGGAACCTTGCCAGTCTTTGTCCGTTTCTAATTGGTAAACGCACACTTAAGGAGCGGACGAATGGGTAGCACCAGTGACAAAGTATCCGGTACGGCCAACAAGGCTGCTGGCAATCTCAAGCAGGCTGCAGGCAAGATGACCGGTTCACGAAAGATGGAAGCCGAAGGCAAGGCCCAGGAGGTTAAGGGCCAGGCTCAGGTAGCTAAGGGCAAGGCCAAGGACGCGGTTAAAAAGGTCGTCGATAGAGCCTGATATTGCAGTTTGTTATTTTGGTTTGGCCGGCTCGACATGGGGCCGGCCACTTGCTTTGCTGCTATCCTGGACTGGATATATGTCGGATAAGAGAATATTTTGGAACAGACGCCAAAACCTTTGATTTCGGCACTTTGGGAAGAGGCATAAAGGAGGATTGGATGAGCCAGAGAGCGATCGATTTTGTCAACAACTGGATCTCAACCAATGTAAATACCAACCGGCCCGCCGACATGGCGCATCATGACCGGCGTCCGAAACAGCTGGCAGAAAAATGTGCGGCCGATGCGGAGGCCGCGGGCATTTCGTTTTCGGAGATTAAGGATGGCCTGGGCGATCTCGAGATCTGCATGATCACCGCCATCGACCGCGCTGCCTTTGCCAAGGAGGACAAGCAAGCTTAATCGGTCGGCTAGTGAAAATCCCTCGATTTCGGCAAGATGCGCACGTTGCGCGGATGGCGCCCACGCGATTCCTCGGAAACCGGGTGAGCAACCTCATCGCTGTGGGACACGGGTAGAGCCGCGAGCTGTTCGGAAAGCCGATAGAGCTCATTCGTCCTGTCAGAAAGCTTCGTTGCGACGACATGCACGACGTTTTCGGCGCTTTGCACCGTCCCTTCGATCAGGATCAGGCGTGCACCCATCACTTCCCTTCGGTATTTTTCGAGGAGTTTCTTCCACACAACGATATTGGCGATACCAGTCTCATCTTCGATGGTCATGAAGACAACACCTTTGGCGCTTCCTGGCCGCTGCCTGACGGTCACGACCCCGGCAACCTTGACGCGGCGGTTATTGCCCACCCTGTTTGCTTGCCTGCATGTCAGAATATTCTCCTCGGCAAACGTCTCGCGCAGGAACTGCATGGGGTGGCCCTTCAGGGAGAGTCGTGTCGATTCGTAATCCGCAACGACATGTTCTGAGAGCTTCATCGAAGGCAGCCTTGTCTCAGCTTCCTCCGGCTCGTTAGTGTCGGCTGCAAGGAAAAGCGGCAGGGTTTCATCATTTGGCAGGCGGCGCACCGCCCACAGCGCCTCGCGGCGCGCAATCCCGAGCGAACGGAAAGCATCGGCATCGGCAAGCAGCACATAGGCCCGTCGCTCGAGCCGCGTCAGGCGACGAAATTCTTCAATGTTGGTGTAGGCAGAGCGGCGTTTGGCTTGAATGATATCGGCCCAGTCTTTGGAAAAACCGCCGATCTGGCGCAACCCCAAGCGCATGACAAGCTCACGGCCCTTCTTTTCCAGTGTGTTATCCCAGCTGCTGAAATTGATATCGGCTGCACGGATTTCCACGCCGTGCTCGCGCGCGTCGCGAACGATTTGTGCCGGCGCATAAAAGCCCATGGGCTGCGAATTCAAGAGTGCAGCGGCAAAGGCTGCCGGGTGATGACATTTGATCCACGAGGAAATGTAGACGAGGATGGCAAAGCTGGCGGCGTGGCTTTCAGGAAAGCCATATTCGCCAAAGCCCTTGATCTGGTTGAAGCAATTTTCGGCGAAGCTACGCTCGTAGCCGCGACGGACCATGCCGTTCACCATCTTCTGCTCCATCTGATTGATCGTACCGACACGACGGAACGTCGCCATGGCACGGCGCAATTGGTTGGCTTCGTCGGGAGTAAACTTCGCCGCTTCAATGGCGATGCGCATTGCCTGTTCCTGGAAGAGCGGAACTCCAAGGGTCTTTTCGAGAACGTTGCGCAACTCATTTTTGTCGCCATGGTGCGGCGAAGGTGCAGGGTAGAAAACAGGTTCGAGCTTGTTACGGCGGCGCAGATAGGGATGTACCATGTCGCCCTGGATCGGGCCAGGACGGACAATGGCAACCTCGATCACCAGGTCATAGAATTCTCTGGGACGCAGGCGCGGCAGCATGTTCATCTGGGCGCGGCTTTCCACCTGGAAGACGCCAAGGGAATCGGCATTGCAGAGCATGTCGTAGACCCTTGAATCCTCCTTGGGAACCGTTGCCAGCTCAAAGCGCTCGCCGCCATGCAGCTGAATGAGATCGAAGGCCTTGCGGATGCAGGTCAGCATGCCGAGCGCCAGAACATCCACCTTCATGATATTGAGCGCATCGATATCGTCCTTGTCCCATTCGATGAAGGATCGATCGGCCATGGCGGCTGGACCGATGGGAACGGTTTCATCGAGCCGCTCCTGCGTCAGCACGAAGCCGCCGACATGCTGGGAGAGGTGGCGTGGAAAACCGATCAGTTCAGTTGCGAGTCTGACTGCGCGCCTTATCATCACGTTCTCAGGATCAAGACCTGCCTGACGCACCTCCTGCTTCTCGACCGCCGAGCCCCAGCTGCCCCAGACCGTGTTGGCAAGCGCTGCGGTTACGTCCTCGGTCAGGCCCAGGGCCTTGCCGACATCGCGAATGGCGCTGCGCGGACGATAGCTGATCACCGTGGCGACAATGGCTGCACGATGGCGTCCATATCGCTCATAGACCCATTGCATCACCTCCTCGCGACGCTCGTGCTCGAAGTCGACGTCAATATCCGGCGGCTCCTTGCGCTCTGCCGATAGAAAGCGCTCGAACAGAAGGTTGATCTTGACCGGATCAACCGCGGTGATGCCGAGGCAGTAGCAAACTGCGGAATTTGCCGAAGAGCCCCGTCCCTGACACAGGATATTCTGCGAACGGGCAAAAGTGACGATGTCGTAGACAGTTAGGAAATAGGGTGCATAGTTGAGCTGGCCGATCAGCGCCAATTCCTTTTCGAGGAGCTTGCTTACCTTGTCGGGAATGCCTTCCGCATAGCGCTTTGCGGCGCCTTTCCAAGTCTCGTCGATAAGGTGCTGTTGGGGCGTTTTGCCGGGCGGTACAGGTTCATCAGGATAGTTGTATTTCAACTGGTCGAGAGAGAATCGTATCGGCTCGATAAAGCGGCGTATCTCGGGAAGGGCTGCAGGAAAATGCCGGAAAAGCCGTTGCATTTCTTGCGGAGATTTCATATGCCGCTCGGCATTCTTTTCGAGACGCTTGCCCGCTTCATCGATCGTCACATGTTCGCGGATGCAGGTCAGGACATCCTGTAGCGGACGGCGCGAAGGGGTGTGATAGAGCACATCGTTGGTTGCCAGCAGAGGAACATCCGCCCTTGCCGCCATGCGTGCCAGCCTTTCGCCATGGCGTCTGTCGGCGCCCTGATGCGGCATGGCAAGGCCAAGCCAGACCGAGCCTGGAGCAGCAAGCGACAATTTACTGAGAAAGGCGGTTAGGTCCCCGTTCCCATGGCCAGGCATGACGATGATCTGGAAGTCCCTGGCCCGGAATTGAAAATCCTCGAACCTTAGATGGCATTCGCCTTTGATCGCGGATCGAACCTTGCCTTCGCTCAACAATCGGCAGAGCTGGCCATAGGCGGCGCGGTCGCGCGGGTATACAAGCAAGTCTGGCGTATCGTCGATGAAGGTGAGCCTGCAACCGATGAAGAGCTTGAGATCAATTCCGGTCGCCTTTTGCAGGTCCTTATGCGCGGTATAGGCGCGAACCACCCCGGCAAGCGTATTGCGGTCGGCAATGCCGAGCCCGTCAAGGCCAAGAAGGGCAGCAGCCCTGACGAGTTCCTCCGGTTGTGATGCGCCTTCCAGAAATGAGAAATTACTGGTGACGGCAAGCTCGCTATAATTCATGCGAAAAGCCCGTGCAGATACCAGCGGGGATTCGGGGTGCCTCGCTCTAGCAAACCTTCCCTGAAGACCCAGAAGCGTTTTCCGGAACTATCCTCCAGCCGGTAATAGTCCCTCGTCAGCGCGCCTGAATGCTCCCGCCACCATTCCGGCGCGATACGTTCTGGCCCTTCGGCAAGGACGACATTATGCCGGACCCGTCGCCAGACGAATTGGGCGGGAGGCGCATCGGGAACCTCGAAGGTCGCCTCGATTCGTTCGGGTGGCTGGAAAAGCCTGACTGGCCGTTCGGGGGGCTCCCCTGCAGGCTGCGTAGACCATGCAGCAGGCCCCTCCCGTCTGGTTTTTGACGCGGGTTCGAGAGACACCGCGCGTTCTGGGATATGCGTGTCGACAGGGACAGGACGTAGGATACGGCTATTTCCTAGACGGATGGATAGCCGGTCTATCAACCTGTCCACCTCCTCGGTTTCCTGCTCGCGATCGTCGAGGCTTTTCTGCTGATGCCGGGTTCGCTCCGTGCGCAGGGCGCCGAGCCGGATCATGTCGAAGCCGAAGCCGGCATCGAGCGGTTCGGCGAGGGTGGACAGGCGCTCCTTGACGAGGCGCATCAGGGTTTTCGTATCGTTAAGGGGTCTCCCTGCTTCGATGCACAGCCGGCGCACATTGCCGTCGGTGCGGAAAAAGCTCGCTTCGATTTCGCGCGCGCCTTCTACCCGCTGTCCAAGGCGAATAAAAAGCTCGTCTGCCAGCGCAAGAAGCACCAATTCGACCGACTCCATGGCAATCAATGGCTCGGCCATGCGTCTTTCAACCATGCATACTGGCACGATGCGTCGCGGCGAAATCGGTTCGCTCTGCCTGCCGAACAGTGCGTCGAGACGCGCAACGAGACCTTCCCCGAAGCGGGCTGTCAGGGCTGCCCGCGGTAAAACATCAAGGTCGCCAACCGTACGCAAACCTGCACGCCGAAGACCAGCGAGATGAGCGTCTTCGAGATCGAGACTGACAAGGGGCATGGCATAGAGACGGCGCGTCTGGTCGGAAGGATCGATGATGCCTCCCGACGAATGGCGTGCGAGCGCGCTCGCAGCTGCCGCATTGCCGGCAATTGCCGCCTGCACGATCATGCCATGCCGGTTCAATTGCCGATGAATGTCCTCAAGCAGTGCTGCTTCATCGCCAAAAAGATGGATACAACCTGTCATGTCGAGAAGCAGTCCGTGCGGCGCATCGATTGCGACCAGAGGCGTATAGCGATCGCACCAGTCGGCGAGCTTTTCCAGGAGCTCAACATCCTTGCGGGGCGAGGCGAAGGCGATGTCGAGCTTCTCGAATTGGGCGCGTGCGTCAGTCAGGGCCATGCCTTTATAGAGGCCGGCCTTGGCAGCGCGTTCATCGACGGCCGTCAGCCGCAAGGCATTGGCGAGCTTGTCCACCACGATCAGGTTCTGGTCAGTAAGGCCGCGTGCCGGATTTTCGCGTTTGAGGCGGTCGGTAGGCAGGTGCGGGAACCACATCGCCAGAAATCGGTTCGATCTGTTGGAACACATGGTCTTCACTCTCCCATTGCAGGATCCAATGGCCGGTCATGCCCTGCCGGTTTCGAATGAGTGTGGCATCGAACACAGGATGGCCAAGGGCGCCCGCACCGCTCGATTGTGAGGCGGCGGACCGGACGAGCCAGCGCGTTGTCGCGGCATTTTCACTTGGACTAGCGCCGAGGCGTAAGAGAAAGGCGGGAACGTCCGTCTGCTGTGCAGAAAGCAGCAACTTGCGAGAGGCAGTGAGGTCGAGGCATTTCGGGTTGCTCCAGGGTGCGATAATGACCGCACCTGTGCCGCGAATGCCCAGACTATCCGCGGCTGCCTTCAAGACATCCTGAGACGAGGGGCATCGCACGATGATGAGGCGTTGTGGGTCGAGGCCAATGTTCTTGAGACCCGGCGCATAAGGAAATCCGTGTTCCTGCGCTGCAAAATCCTCTTCAAGCCAGAGAATCAGGCTTTGACCTGGCGCGGCACGGAGGGCTAGCGCTGCGACAAAGCCTGTCGCAGCGCCCGCATCACCAGCCGCATCCGCAAAGATTTCGTGGACTGCACCCCGTTCCGTACCATGCCGAAAGACACGGTCAATCGTATCGAGGCCGAAGGTAAAAGCAGAGCGCTTCGCGGCAGGCTGATGGCCTGCGCTCAAAGACGCAATGTCGCGCCGCAACGCCGTAAGATCGACGGTTGTAGCCACTTATTCAACCTCTTATGTTCATGATATGTTCTATTATGGAATCCAATGACGGGAAGAGTCAAGCAGGGCGAGAAGACATTTGGAAGCGGGTTGGCCATCAAAGAAACGCGTCATTCCAGGCAGCGCAGAAATGGCTTGAAAAAACCGTACAAATATATACGGTAAATCCGTATGGCTAAAACGGTAAAACAAACTGCACGACGCGACCGGATCGAAGCGGCGGCCTATGCCGTCCTTCACGACGTCGGCTACAAAAGCGCTTCCTTACTCGCCGTTGCGCGCCGCGCCGGCGCATCCAACGAAACCCTCTACAATTGGTACGAGAATAAACAGGCACTCTTTCGCTCTCTCGTGGAAACCAATGCGCTTCACGCAAAGCAACAGCTGGAAGACTCGCTTGCCAAGAACGACGATCCCCTCGCCGCGCTTTCAGCGCTTGGCCCCATTCTTCTAGCGCTCGTCGTCAGCGAGAAAGCTGTCACGCTCAACCGCGCTGCCGCCGGAGACGTCAAGGATACCGCCACGCTCGGACCCGCTATCGCTGCTCTGGGACGCAATACCATCGTGCCGCTCCTGCGCGAACTCATTGCGCGCGCCGAGCGCTCCAACCTTATTGCTTGCGAGGATTCGATGGAGGCGACCGAGATATATATCCGTTTGCTCATAGGCGATCTTCAAATCCGGCGGGTCATCGGTGTCCTCGACGAGTTGTCCCCGCATGACATCGACAAGCGTGCCCAACAGGCATTCGCTCTGTTCCTGCGCCTTTATCCCCGCGACGCTCCAACAGGCAAGGGCACTCTTGAATGAAGAAGATTCTACTCTATCCGCTTGCAGGACTTTCAGTGATCCTTAGCGGTGCAATCTTCGGTTTTTTCTACGCGTGGATTTGCTCAACCATGTGGGGATTGGATGCGGCGGATCCACGCGTAGCCATTGCCGCCATGCAGGCTATGAATGCTTCGGTTCGCAATGCGGTCTTCGCACCGGCATTCTTCGGCACCCCAGTCGTTCTGTTGGTGACAGCTGTTGTCGCCTATTCGTCAGGACACAAAAGCGCGGCCATTTTCTTCTCGGCTGGAGCGATCGTATATTTCCTCGGCGGCCTTTTGCTGACGATGACCGTCAATGTGCCGATGAACCAGGCGCTGGCTGAAGTCACGGTCCCTGCTGACGAAGCCACTGCCCGCATTATCTGGCAGAACTATTCACCGGTCTGGCAGTTCTGGAACAAGATGCGGGCACTAACGAGTGGCGTGACCTTGGCGTTGACCGGGCTGGCACTTTTCACGCTCAGCGATCGATACGCGTCGAGAGAATGATCGACGACATGGTGCGTTCAACGCCCTCAAGCGCACCAATCTGATCGAGCAACCGGTCAAGTTCCTGAATCGAAGGCGCTTCAACGATTACGATCATGTCGAACTGCCCGCTGACCGAATGCAACTTCCTCACCCAGGGGATCTTTTTCAGGGCCGATTCGACTTTGACGGCAAGTTTCGGCAAGGCCGTAACAAGCACATGGGCTCTGACGAGGTTCTGCTCATACTCCGGCGAGAGTTGGACGCCATAGCCACGGATCATCCCGCGCTTTTCCAACCGTTCGATACGGCTTTGCACCGTTGTACGCGAGACGCCAAGCTTGCGGGCAAGGTCGGCAGTCGAGGCCCTTGCGTTCTCACGCAGCAGTGAAAGCAGGGCATGATCGGCTTCTGTCAGCATAATGACCAATCTATACGTCGTAATGCCAAAAAATAGGATGTTATATCGTCAGTTTACACACTTCATTTCGCCGAGCAACCTGCGAAATTCCTATGAGTTTTTTATCCATGGGGAATCATATGAAAGAGATCGTTGTCGTAGGCGCAGGCAAAATCGGCGGAACAATCGCCAATCTTCTCGCTGGCACAGGAGATTACAGCGTCACGGTCGTCGACCGCGCGCAAACCCAGCTCGATGCGCTCGATATTTCGGCCAACGTTGCGACCAAATGCATCGAAATCGGTGAAGCCGGCGCCCTTGAACGGGTCCTCGAAGGCAAGTTCGCGGTGCTGAGCGCGGCACCGTTTCACTTGACCACACGCATTGCCGAAGCAGCAGCCAAGTCCAGCGTCCACTATCTCGATCTGACCGAAGACGTTGCAAGCACACGCATCGTCAAGCAGCTGTCGGCTACGGCAAAGACTGCCT
>NZ_JBBNAM010000042.1:0-7211 GCF_037994425.1 Phyllobacterium sp. | reverse complement strand
CTCGCCCCAGCCCTCGCCGGAGGCAATACGGTGGTATTCAAGCCGTCCGAACAAACGCCGCTCACCGCCTTGAAAATGGCGCGCCTGCTTGCGGCCATATTGCCAGAGGGCGTGGTGAATATCATTCTCGGCCGCGGGGAAACGGTGGGAAATGCCCTGATCAACCACCCGAAGATCGCCATGGTCTCGATCACTGGCGATATCGCCACCGGCAAGAAGGTCTTGCAGGCCGCAGCAAAGACCGTGAAACGCACCCATCTTGAGCTTGGTGGCAAGGCGCCGGTGATTGTCTACGGCGATGCTGACCTTGAAGCGGTCGTCAATGGCATCCGCACCTTTGGCTATTACAATGCCGGCCAGGACTGCACGGCGGCCTGCCGCATCTATGCCAAGGACAGCATTTATGAGCGGCTCGTGGCTGATCTGACCGCCGCGGTTTCGACAATTCGCTACAATGACGCCGACGATACCCTCAACGAGATCGGGCCGCTGATTTCAGGTCGTCAGCGCGATCGGGTCGCAAGTTTCGTCGAGCGGGCGAGCGAACAAAAGCATATCGAGATCACGGCGGGCGGCAGCGCCGGCAGCACGAACGGCTTTTTCTTCCAGCCGACCGTTGTCGCCGGAGCCACGCAGGAGGACGAGATCGTGCGCCGGGAGGTCTTCGGACCCGTCGTTTCCGTGACAAGGTTCAAGGAGGACGAAGAGGCCGTCACCTGGGCCAATGACAGCGATTATGGCCTCGCCTCATCGGTATGGACGCGTGATATCTCCAAAGCCATGCAGGCCGCATCGCGTCTTCAATATGGCTGTACCTGGATCAATACTCACTTCATGCTGACCAATGAAATGCCGCATGGCGGCGTCAAGCAGTCGGGCTACGGCAAGGACATGTCCGTCTATGCCTTGGAGGATTATACGGCGGTGCGCCACATCATGATCAATCACGGGTGAGCTGGGAGCGGGCGCGCCCTTCGCGTCTGCTTACGGTAAAGGCGGGGCGACCTGTCGATCTGTCCTGGCGCTCGTCCCAAATAGAAAGGATAAGGCGGACGGGACGGTTTTCTCGCCGTGCTCACGACCCATCTCGGCCTGCCAGCGCCAAAGGTACGAGTATTCGATGACGCTCCCCGGGGATGGCCTGTCCCGTCAGTCACGGTCGTCTGCCGTATCTTCAGCGTCGAGCCGATCGATCTCGTTTAGGATCATGGTTTGAAGTGCAGGCGGCGTCTCATCAATGCTGAAGGCGGCGTGGATCATTCCCTTTCATCAGCTTGGCAAACGTCTTGGCGGAAATAACAACGACACTCTCTCTCGGCCGTTGCCGTTGAACTTTTATATCAGACGCACGTGCTTGACCGCAGACGAAAAGAATGAGGTGGGGTGTGTGCGAATTGCCTCGCGGCGAACATTTTTTTCGCGGATCGCGTGCATGATACGGCCGCGGGCGCAATGGTTTGCATTCTGATCGAGGTGCGAGCCGCTGCAGGCCGGTTTTAAACCAGCATCCGCCCGACACCAAGACTGCTCCTACTTGCGCAGCAAACTGAACGAAAAATGGCTACCCCGGTGATAATCCAGCGCATAGATGACGGGCATGCCAACGTCGTTGTAGGCTGTCTCCGTAATCAGCAACGCCGGTCCAAAATCACGCAGGTCGTTACGCTCGACGACCTCAATGGGCAACATGACCGCGGTGACGGACGCTGAGGACATGCGCGGGCGCTGCCTGTATCTGTCGAGCAACTCCAGCAGCGAACCAGTCCAGTCGATGTCGTAGAGTTTTTCGGGAATGATGGAGCGGGAAAGATAGTCAATGCCGTAGAGGATCGGCTCGTCATTTTGCAGCCGCAGGCGCTCAAGCCGGATGACGCGGTCACCCGCGCCAAGCTTCAGGCGTTGAACGAGAGTCTTGTCCGGCAGTTCCTCCGAAATCGACAGGATCTTGTTGGTGGGCCTGTAGCCGTAATGGTGCGTCATTTCGGTGACGCTTTCGAAGACCGTTATCGGCCTGTCGACCTGGATGGCTGAAATGGCCGAAACAAACCGTCCTCTTCCATGCTCGACATAGATCTGGCCATCCTGTTCCAACAATTTCAGTGCCTCGCGCAGCGCCGGTCGGGAGACCTTGAACCTGGCAGTCAGCTGCGCTTCCGTCGGCAGCTTGTCGCCTGGCGCCAGCTTCTCGTTCTGAATGAGCCCGGCAATCCTTTCCCTCAGCCGGTTGACCAGGGTGCGCGCATCACGCAGGGGCTCTTCCAATTGGACCTCGCTAACACTCAATCTTGCCTCAGGGATCCTTGTCTGACAATTGCACCAACGTCAAGTCGCGGGCCCAATGGAGCTAAAGCCGAAAACTTACTAAAGAAACCCTGTAATCAAGGGCTATTTTCCCGACAGAGAGCTGTGCAGCCCAATGGCGACGATGTCAGTTGTCTTACACCTTTGTGATGAGTGAGGCGGTAGCATCCATGCTGAATTTCGATGAGACGAGATATTTGCGCATTCAATCGGGCGCCGTGGCCATGGCCAAACGCTACGACTGCGTGATTGGCGCATGTATTGAGGCCGGTGCCGAAAACATCTTCTTATCGGGGACCGGGGCCGCAATCCTAATGCAACTGGCCGCCCCAGCGTCAACCGCGATTTCCCACCTTCATCGATATGCCTGCAGAATTGATCCCTAACCGGCCCCAAGACGCCAAACTCCAGATCCATCGCATCATGCCCTCCCTTTCCGGAACCACGAAGGAGAGCGTGCCCATGCCGGCTGAAGGAGATTGGAGCAACCGTCCCTTGTCGGCCATGAGGAAACGCCTCTCGGCAAGGGCGGGGATCATGCCAGCGCAACGCCTTGCTGGCGTGCGTTAACGCCGGTCGGCGATGCAGCTGCCGTCACCTTGCACGCATATGGGCGGGTCCAGGCAGGCGCCTCGCCCGCAGTGAGTCTTGGCCCGGGTTGTTAAAAATGCGCTTGTTCAGTGCAGAATCTGACTGAGGAACAGGCGGCTTCGCTCGTTCTTCGGGTTGTCAAAGAAATCGGCCGGCTTAGCTTCTTCGAGGACGCGGCCGCGGTCCATGAAAATCACCCTGTCCGCAACTTGCCGGGCGAAACCCATCTCGTGCGTTACGCACAACATCGTCATGCCATCGTCGGCGAGCGATACCATGGTGTCGAGCACTTCCTTGACCATTTCTGGATCGAGCGCAGAGGTGGGCTCATCAAAGAGCATTACTTTGGGACGCATGCACAACGCGCGGGCAATCGCCACGCGCTGCTGCTGTCCACCGGAAAGCTGCACGGGATATTTGCTCGCCTGTTCGGAAATGCGTACGCGCTCGAGGAAATGCATCGCCACTTCGACGGCGTGCTTCTTCGGCATCTTGCGTATCCAGACGGGCGCGAGAATCAGGTTTTCAAGAATTGTCAAATGCGGGAAGAGGTTGAAATGTTGGAAGACCATGCCGACTTCGCGTCGGATCTTGTCAATCCTGCGTTCATCGTGTGTAAGCTCGATCCCGTCGACGACGATCCTGCCCTGTTCATGCGTTTCAAGGCGATTGATGCAGCGGATCAGCGTGGACTTTCCCGAACCTGATGGACCACAGATGACCACCCGTTCACGTGGCCTGATGGCAAGGTTGATGTCGTCAAGCGCGTGAAAGCTGCCGAACCATTTGTGAACACCTTCCATTTCGATGCCAGTGGCGAGATGCGCGGCCTTGCTCATGTCGGTTACCTTTGCGGTCAGCGTTTAAGGGAGCGGCCGAAATGCTGCTCAATGCGAGCCTGGATGATTTCCAGGCCGATCGACAGCAGCCAATAGATCATCGACGCCGTAATCAGCATCTCGATGTGCCGAAACTCTTTCTGGCCGAGCGTGCGGGCGAGATACATGATTTCCCAGACACCAACGACTGAAACGAGCGAAGAGTCCTTGAGCATGGCGATGAACTGATTGCCCGTCGGCGGAATGATCACACGCATCGCCTGAGGCAGTATCACCAGGAACATCGTATGGTTGGGACGCAGGCCGAGCGCCGTTGCCCCTTCGGTCTGACCTTTGGGAATGCTCTCGATTCCGGCGCGAAAAATCTCGGTCATATAAGCGCCATAGCAGAGCGAGAGTGCGAGGATACCGGCCGGGATGGCGCCGATCACATAACCCACCTGGGGGAGTCCAAGGTAGATGATGTAAATCTGCATGAGCAAGGGCAGCCCGCGAAACAGCGACGTATAGAAACTTGCCAGACCGTAGATGACACCATTCTTCGACAGCTTGGCGATGGCACCGACAAGGGCGATTACAGTGGCGATGGCAATCGAAACCACAGAGATATAAAGCGTCGTCACCACGCCCTGTGTGATGAGAAACCCGATCTTCTTTGCGATGAAGGTGAAACTCAGATCAAAGGAATAAAAGAACAGGAGCAGAAGAGCGAATAGTTCGGCCCACACCGCGCCGATTTGGTAAGTGCGCGGCAGCATACCGAGCAACTTCCAGTTCACGGCAATCAGCAAGGCGATGATGATGGCCGTGATGATGCGCGCCATCTGCGGCGAGGCCTCAGCCTGCAGGGCCGGAAACACATCACCGACCCAGGCGCCGCTGACGCCCATAAAGTAAAGAAGCATGGCGACGACGACGATACCGACGACGACGACGATCCGGTTGACCATTTTCGGATAAGACAAAATGAGGGTTGCGATCATGGCAAGATCCTGAAATCCCGGGTCAAATGGAGGACCGTTCGCGCCACCAATCCTGAGCTTGAAGCTTCCAGTAGGTGAGTTGCGCGGCGGAAAGGCCGGCCAGCCCGCCAGCCCATACAAGCCCGAAGGGTTTGAATAGTTTATAGCGTTCCGACTGATCGAGAACGGCCTCGGCGATCAGTTTGCCGCCGATAGCCGTCGTGTTCAGCCCGTGCCCGCCGAATGCGGTGCAGTACCAGACATTGGCTTGAAACTGACCGATCTGCGGCATCAGGTGCCTGGCGTAGGACATCAATCCCGACCACGACGTCTCGGTCTTCAGCTTTTTCAGTTGCGGGTAGGTGCCCGTCATCTCGCGACGCAATTCGTTGGCGAGCACAGCCGAGGAAGCTGCCCTGGTGGTAATGCGCCCTCCCCACAAAAGGCGCTTTCCCCCGTCGACAACGCGGTAGTAGTCCCCTGCCCGTCGGTTGTCACCGATGGCGTCCGTCGTTGTGATGGCCTCGCGAATAAGTTCAGGGGCTTCTTCCGACAGCATGACATAGGTTGCAATCGGCAGGTAGCTTCGCTTGAGTTCCGGAATGAGACCGGTCGTATAACCACCCGTGGTCACAACGATGGTTCTTGCCTTGACCAAACCGGCTGCGGTGCGCACCAGCTTTTCGGCCTTTGAAAAATCATTCGCTGTTGCGGCACTTGTCTCAAAAATCCTGCCGCCAAGCCGCTCCACTTCAAAGGCAACGGCGCGCAGGTAGTTGAGGGGGTGAATGTGGAATGCATTCGGATCGCGCAGTGCCTCGAAATAGCGTTTGGAATGGAGGACACTGCGGACCTCATCGCGGCCCATATAGTCGACGGAATAATCAAATTCGCGCGCAAGGTAGGCCGCGCGCGCCTTGAGGACCTCGCTGTCCGGATAGCGCAACACGCTCATGATCCCGTGGACGGGGGCGGCAGTGCTGATCTTGAGCTCCTCAATGGTGCTGCGGACGAATGTCATCCCCTCGATGGAGAGTGCATGCAACGCCCTGGCGTTCGCCGCGCCCGCCGCGCGTTCGATCGCCTCTGCGCCGTTGGCGTAGCCGGGGCTGACAAAACCGCCATTGCGACCCGATGCCCCCCAGCCAACACGCCTGGCTTCTAGTAAGACGACTGACTGCCCGGCCCGCGCCAGCTGCAATGCCACCGTCATGCCGGCAAGGCCGCCGCCAATGATACAGGTGTCGCATTCGACAGTGCCGGAAAGGGACGCGAACGTCCGGTCGTCAGCAAGCGTGCGGCGGTAGAACGTATCGATGTAGCTCATTGTCTCTCTCAAATCGGGCAAGCACAAAAGAGATCCGAAGGCGGCAGCGCAAAGTGCGCCGCCGCGAACGCCAAGCGATCAGTTGGCGCTATAGTCCTTGCCGTACCACTTGGTGGTCAGCTTCGCCAGCGTGCCATCAGCCTTCATCGAGGCAATCACTTCGCCAACCTTGGCGGTCCATTCCTGGTCGCCCTTTTCGGCTATGACAACGAGTGGCTCGCGGAAGGCGTACCCATCGTCGAGAATGCGCACGGGATAGCCATTCTTGATGGCGTTCTGCGCTGTCTGCTCCGGAGCAATGACGGCGTCGAGGCGAACACCATCGCCGAGGCGCAGATCATCAAAGGGCAGCATGGAGTCGGCAAATGTGCGAACTTCCCCCGGTTCGAGCTTGTATTCGACGGGCGGCAGTCCCGGCGCATCGATTTCGAGCTGTCTGCGAATGAAATCTTCCGACGTGGTTGCCGTTTCAACGCCAATGACCTTGCCGTTCAAATCGGCCACGGATTTGGCCTTGCTGTCCTTGTGCACGACATAAACATAGGGACTGTAGTAGTAGACGGATGCGAAATCGATCACCTGGGCACGCGCTTTTGTCGGCGTCACGGATCCGACGCCGACGTCGTAGCGCCCCTGCCAGCGCCCACCTGTCAAGGTCGCCCAGTCGGGCGTCTGAAAGGAAACCTCGACCCCAAGGCGCTTGCCGATTTCCTTGGCCATGTCGATGTCGAAACCGACCATCTCATTGTTGTCGTCAAGGTAGCTCTGCGGAGGCCAGCTGCTGTTGGTGGCAACCACCATCGCCTTCTTGCTCATCACGCGGTCCAGCGTTGCGCCGGCATGCGCCGATGTCGACATCGCAACGGCGACGGCGCCCATCGTTAGAAATTTCAGAACGGTTCTCACTCTCTTCCTCCTCGTTGAACGCCAAGCCGTGCTCCCACACTTCTGTAAGACGTCAGACAAATAAGAAATGCGCCGGGCGATCCCATGGAGTCAAGTACCGCGAATGGGGCGGCCGCGAACAACTATGACAAAGTTGTTGCCAATTGCTGATGAGTTCATGCCCTTTATGCATGCTTGAAATGCGCCGTGGCTTACCGCGAGCACGGGACGTTGTCCTCGCGGCGCCGCCATGCTTCGCAATCTGGGCTGGTCAAGGCGATGTCGCTGGCGGTGCCAGTCTCGGTG
>NZ_JBBNAM010000041.1:0-7599 GCF_037994425.1 Phyllobacterium sp. | reverse complement strand
GCCGCCGGCACGCGGTCGGTCTTCTCCGGCTGCTGGCTGTTATCGGCTTGCGCGACCTCAACGCCCTGACGAGCGGAAGTCTCAATACTTGCGTCTTCATGAATGTCCTGGCGGAAGTCGTGCGAGACGTTTTCGCTTGCAGTAGCGGAAATGCGCGGATCTTCGATAGACATAACAAAACAACCCCAATGAGAAACTGGGGCCAATCAATTACGCGGAAGAGCCAAAATCAATACTTGCAGCCGCTTCAGGCATAGCCGGTTATGCTTCCACCCAAAAATGTTTTAGGAAGAGTTAACGCGGCGGCCCCGAACCTCGCCGGAAACGCTAAAATTCTAATAAAATTAATGAAGTAAAAACGCGCTCCGGCCGCGTATCCCGGCTTCCTCGATTCTACGCTCACGCTGCCATCAGCGCTTTCCGCTAGACCTCCTGGACCCCTCAAACAGTTCAGCGCGAGACGGCGTCCGGCCATCTCGCGCTGAGTTGAAAATCGCCGTCTGCAGCGCCTATCGGGTGGGCGCCACGAGGCAGAAGAATGCGCCCTGGGGATCGGCCGCCTGGATGATCCAGCTGCCGCCGGGCACTTCCATCGGACCGTTCAGCACCGTGCCACCGCCCGCCTTGACGCGTTCGATAGCCGCATCGATGGCCGGCACGTTGAAATAATAGGCCCATGCAGGCATGGGGACGCTCGGCGGCTTGGTCATCATGCCGCCGATCTGCGTGCCGTGCTCAGCGAAGATCGTGTAGGCGCCCATTTCGCCCATATCCATGTCCTGGTCCTTCGTCCAGCCGAAGACCTTCGAGTAGAATGCGAAGGCTTCGGCACCGTTGCCGGCATAGAGCTCGTGCCAGCCGATATGGCCGGGCGTACCCATCGGCGGCGGCGGCGACGGATTGTCCCTTGGCAGCGGCGTCATGATGCAGATGACCGCCCCATGCGGATCGGCGACGACGGCAAAGCGTCCGACCGTCGGAATATCCGCCGGCTCGCGGCGAACCGAGCCACCGTTGGCGGCAAAGTCCTTCGCCGACTTGTCGACATCATCGACCGCGACATAGCCCGTCCAGTTCGGCGGAATGCCTTTCCCTTCCAGCTCGGCGGGAAAGTCCATCAGGCCGGCGACGCCTGCGCCATTCGCTTCGAAGATCGTATAGGGCGGCAGGTCCTGGATCGTCATGTCACTTGTCGTCCACCCGACAACCTTGCCGTAGAATTCGGCGGCGGCCTTGGGATCGGGGGTCATCAGTTCGCACCAGATGAATTTGCCGTGGGTTTCGGACATCGTGATCTCCATTTGGGTTTGGATTTTCGACGAACGGCAGCGCCGTCCGCAGACCGCAGCTATTGCTTGCGGGTATAGTGCGCTTCCATGAACTGCTTCCAGGAACCGTCGGGCTGTCTGGCAGCAGAATTGAAAGTGCGGTGGTCGCGATCGTGGAAGATGATCTGCTCGCGATACTCGGCAAGCTTCCTTGCGTCGGCGAAATCGGGGCCGGTCGTATAGAGGCTCAAGGTCTTGCCGTCGTCGGAGAGCTCGCCTTCGTAGACCCACATGTGATCCATCATCGTGCCGATCCAGGTGCCGACGTATTTTCTCTTGTCGGCGCTGTAGCCGAGAGTGAGTACCGTCGTTGCCGCGCTACCGCCCGGCATGGTGCCGGAGCCTTCGGCGACGAACCAGATGCCATGAAGCGACCGCACGATCTCCGTCCACGGTTCCTGTCCGGTCATCTCGGGTGCCGTCACGTCCCAAACGCCAACGAGGTCTTCCAGGAACTCGTGCTCCTTCAGAACTTTTGCTTGCTGCATCGTCCTTCTCCCTTGGGATGATGGTCGCAGATATCAGTGACAGCAGGACGGCGCGCTCTTGGCCGGCTCGTATTCGTCGTGACGCTTGACGAAATCCATGGTCGCGTCTTCGTTACGTCCCTTCGGCGCACGATCGAGGATCATCAAAGTGCCGACCGCTTCTTCGAGGCCGCGGGCGTAGCTCGAGTAGGTATGGAAGACTTCGCCTGCGTCGTTCTTGTAGAATGCGCTGAGACCGGGAAGCTCGTCATTGGCGTTGGCCGGATCAATCGCCTCGAAGTTGTAGAAGACCTTGTCCTTCGCCAGATCGTCCGGGCTGAAGGACACGTGGTAATCGAAGTTGAAGCTGTTATCGAAGGATGAGACCCAGGGGAATTTCCACCCCATGCGCCTCTTGTAAGCCTCGATCTTTGCGAGCGGCGCGCGCGAAACCGCGACCCAGGTGACATCATGGTTGTTGAGATGCGGCAGCGTTCCGTCGACATGATCGGACAGGAACGAGCATCCGGGGCAACCGGCTTCCCAATCAGGCCCAAGCATGAAGTGATAAATCAGGAGCTGGCTGCGGCCGTCGAAAAGCTCGGCAAGGCTTTTCTTGCCCTGCGGCGTATCGAAAACATAGTTCCTCTCGACCTTGACCCAGGGCAAAGCCATACGCTCGGCGTTGACCCTGTCTCTCAGTTGCGTTGCTTCCTTCTCCTTGAGAAGCAGCGCGCGGCGGGCTTCCAGCCATTCTTCACGGGAAACGACTTGGTTCTGCATCACGTGCGCCCTCCTCCGGCGCGATCGAGACGTGGCGGTCCATGCTCCTTTTCCTTGACTAATTACATTGATATCAATAGAAATTAAGCATGTCAAACGCGGTAGAGATTCCTTTTTCGACGACGCTTCTCGTACGTGACACGTGCCTCTGCCTGCATGTGCAACGGGCGGCGCGCGCGCTGGCGCGCCTGTTCGACGATGCCCTTCGCCCTGTCGGGCTCACCAACGGCCAGTTCTCGCTGATGACGTCGCTGAACCGCCCGGAACCGCCGCCTATGGGACCGGTCGCAACCCTGCTTGCGATGGACCAGACGACATTGACGGCCGCACTCAAGCCGTTGCAGCGCCGTGGTTGGGTAAATGTAACGCAGAATGCGAAAGACAAGCGCCGGCGCCTGCTAAGCCTGACGCCGGAGGGAAAGGCCGTGCTCGCGGCCGCAGTGCCGATCTGGGAAAGCACCCACGCCAGCCTCGAGGAAGCCCTTCCGGACGGTGACATGGGAAGGTTGCGGCGCGACCTGCAGGCGCTCGCCTGAAGCTCGGGCCGCCTGCGACATCGTCAGTCGCGCGCCATGCGCGGGTCGCTGGCGAAATCCTCCACCGAGAATCCAATTCTGACTTTCGGGAAATCGCAGAGCGCCTGGACGCCAATACCCGAAAGTCGGATCCTCCAGATCTGACGCTCGACAGGCTCGCGGGCGGCAAATGCCGCTGCCGTCAAGAGCGCGATATTACGGCGGCGTTGCGGATCGCGCACGGATTCGTAGAGGATTGCCTGGCAACCCGCCTCGCGAGCAGCGTCGGCCAGGGCCTGACAGGGCGCATAATTCTGAGGATCCGTCCATATCGCCCGATCGGCATCGAGAGGCGCGCGCGTCAGGTCGATTGCCGATGCGGTCGCGATGGCCGCGGAAAAAGCCGTGTACTCGGCGGCATTGACAGGAAGCGATGTCGCGGGCGACTCCGAATAAAACAGCAGTCGGTAGAACGCCATTTCGGCAAGCGCGGTTTCTACCCGCTCGGACGCATAGAAGACACCCAGCGTGCGCCCTGCCCGGCGGAAACGCGAACCATGCGGATAGACGGCGCCATAGCGGAACGGGGTCGCCAGCAGGTAGTCCAGCCCGATGCATTCCGGCGGCAGCGCCGGCTTGCTTTCTTCGAGCAAGGCTTCGAGCAGCGCCTGCTCATCGAGCGTATCGACGAGCTTCAGCGTCGAAATCTGGTGCTGCGCCTCGACCAGACGCCAGAACCTGCCCGAGATCGCCCGCGTCTCAGACGATAGCGCGGCGGGCGTCCAGATAGGCAAGGACATCGGTCAATCCCGAAATGCTGACGATCTTTTCGAGCGGCGTGGCGCCGAGCGCCGTGTTGGCGTTGCGCAGCCATTGCCGGGCAACGGTCTCGTCGCCGCCGACAATCGCGTCGAGCGAGCGAAACAGACGGACCAGCAGGATCGCGAGCTCAAAGGACTTCGAGCCGCGCTCAAGCAGATAATCCTGCCGCTTCATGCGCGAGACAGTCGCCTCGGAAACGCCGAGCACCGCCGAAAGCGTTCTGGCGTTGAGGCCGAGACGGTCAGCGGCATTGACGGCGGCCTTGGTGATTACGGCCGCCTCGGGAGACCGGGCACCAGAGATCGGATGTACTACAGCCATGCCATATTCCTTTCACAGGAAAGAATATAGCATCTAAATTTCATATGAAAAGAGCGCCGCGATGCGCGGCGCTCCCTTTCGCATTGATTAAGCAACGGTAACCGGAACTTCCGTCGATGTGCGCATTGCATGGCTATAGGGGCACACGATGTGGGCCGCAGCGGCAAGCTTTTCGGCGGTCGGCTTGTCGAGGCCGGGAATGTTCACCGTCAGGGCAACTTCAATGCCGAACCCCGTGCCGTCGTCACGCGGGCCGATGCCGACCGTGGCGCTGACCGTGGTGTCCTCAGGAATCTTGACCTTTTCCTTGCCGGCGACAAATTTCAGCGCACCGAGAAAGCAGGCCGAATAACCGGCTGCAAAGAGCTGTTCAGGGTTGGTGCCGGTCGCGCCATCGCCGCCGAGTTCCTTCGGAACCGTCAGCGTCACATCGAGAACGCCGTTTTCGGAAACGGCGCGGCCTGCGCGGCCACCGGTGGCGGAAGCTTTGGTCGTGTAGAGGATAGGCATGTCAGTCTCCTTTGCGTTGGGGTTGGATTTTGTTTATCGCACAATTAAATTGTCCGCAAGTGAATTTTGCAAATTGCATTTCGAGTTCGAAAAGAGGACAATCGAGCCCGTGGAAGGACGACAATGAAAGCGCATGTGGCCAAGACGATGGAAATTCCGGAAGAGGAAAAGCGGCTCGAGAACCAGCTCTGCTTTGCTGTCTATTCGACGGCGCATGCCTTTACCCGCGCCTACAAGCCGATCCTTGACAGGGTCGGCCTCACCTATCCCCAATATCTCGTGATGCTGGCGCTTTGGGAGAAGTCCGAGCAGCCGGTCAAGGCGATCGGCGAGCAACTCGATCTCGATTCGGGCACGTTGTCGCCATTGCTCAAGCGCCTGGAACAGAATGGCCTGATCAAGCGCACACGCGATTCCCGCGATGAACGGCAGGTTATCGTGTCGCTGACCGACAACGGCCGCGCGATGCGGAGCGAGATCGACACCATCATGGGCGCAATCGGCCAGGCCGCAGGCTGCACGCTCGAGGAAATGAAAACGATCCGAGGGCTGTTGAAGGGCCTCCGCTCCAATCTGACATCGGCGGCTTGAGAGCAAGGCATTGAAGCCGGAGCCGAGACGACATCATGCCCACGGCAAGCCCGCAGCCTCTAGCCGCAACCACAAATCTTGCCGGAACGATGAGCCGCGTGCCTGAAGCAGCTGCTCGAGATACCGACCGTTCAACAAAAGCGTGCTTTCCCTCACATAGGCCACGTCGCCCCGCGCCATTAGGTCCCTGCCCAGCGCTGCGTATGACGCCGCTCGCAGGAGTCGCGCCCAATGATAGTCCGGCAGCACGGTCAGGAAGCGATCAAGGCAGGCGATCGCTTCCTCATACTTCCCGGAGGCGAAATGGGCATCGCCCCGGAACAGGAAAATCGGATGATAGTCAGGACTGACCTGATCGGCCTGATCGAACGCCATGTGCGCCTCGCCGATCAGACCGGCGACGGTCAGTCCAATGCCGAGCCACGTGTGGAATTCGGCGTCGTTGGGGTTGAGGTCGACGGCCCTTTGCAACGCGTCCAGGCCGGCCCTGGCGCTTCCCAGGTAGGCTTCAGCAAGGCCGAAGGCGCTGAGCAGGTAGGGTTCGTGGTCATCCAGGCCCAGCCCCACCAGAACGATTTCACGCGCCTGCTGGAAGCCACGCACGGGATCGTCCAGCCAGCCGTTGAAACAGGAGTGGAAATTTATCCAGACGAGGCTCTCGCGGACCAGAACGTGATTGGGATCGATGGCCAGGATCCGCTCGCAGAAACGCCGGGCACGGATCATCCCGTTCAGCGTCGGTCGCTCGACATGATTGAACACCTGCAGATACAGCTTTTCCGTGCCGACCTCGCCCTCCGGCTCGGCGGCCGAACTGGCTGCCGCATGCTTCATCACGATATGATAGAGATTGCCGCTGATCTTGCGGACAAGCTGGTCCTGCCCGAGGTCGGAATTCGTGCTTTCATCGAGATATTTGCGGCTCCATATCTGTGTGCCGCTTTGCACGAACACGAGTTGCACCATCGCCCAGCCGGCTTCCCCGTCGCCCTGAACCGCGGTTTCCAGGACATAATCGGCGCCGACCCGTCTCCCGATTTCCTCGACGGTCTCGTGCCTCGCATTCACGGCAAACATCGTCGCGGCGGCAACCACCGAGAGCGGCGAGAACAGGCCGAGTTCCCCGATCAGTTTGCGCGTCAGGGATTCGGCGACGAGACTGTCGTCTCCATCATGTGAAAGGCTCCTGATTGGCAGGATCGCGATCCGAGGCTTGCCATTGGTCAAGTCCACGGACGGCTCCTGCTGTTCGCGAATTCGATCGATGAGCTGCTGCGTTTCGAGATCAGGCGCGACACCGAGATTGGCCTCCAGCAACGCCTTCAGGCCTTCGTAATGCCTGATGGCACGGGCGCGCTCGCCTCGGGCCTTGTGATGGCGCAGGATCGTCCGATGAGATGGCTCGTGGTAAGGATCCTGCCGCAAAAGGCATTGCGCGGCGAGAACCGCCTGCTCAGTGCTGCCCGCCCTCTCCAATCCTTCGGCGAGGTCCGCAAGGCAGTCGACCAGCAAATTGTGGTATCGGCCGCGTTCGATGCGAAGCCATGTTTCCAATGTCTCGTCGTTGAAGCTCAATCCCTCGAGAAACTCGCCCTCGAAGACATCCAGTGACGGCGGCAGCGACCCCGCCTTCGCGCTTTCCGCAAGAGTCTGAATGTCGGTGACAATGGTATCAGTTCTCATCCAGCCGGCGCCGCTGTCGAAGACGAGAGGTGACACGCCGTGGCCGTTGACGGCATGGCGGATTGCAAAGAACGCCTGGCGGAGGCTGTTGCGTGCATGTTCCTCGGTGCGCTCGGACCACAGCATGCCCGCCAGTTTCGATCGTGAAACAGACTTGCCGTTGGACAGCGCCAGCATCGCAATCAGCGCCTGATGCTTGCGCGAAGCGATCACAATGCTCTCGCCCGCGGGGGAGAGCAGCTGGAATCGACCGAACAGGCGCAGCATGAACCGCATCGCTAGTATCTCAACTTCTAATTTAGCATGATCAAGTAACGGCGATATAACAGCAGGAAAGCGACCGCTTGTCATAGTCAATTTTGGGCTATGGGCGAACGAGGGATGCGGAAATGCTCAAGATGCTGATTGGTATGGCTGCGGCTGTGGTTTTGATACTGCCCGCGTCTCCATCATTGGCCTGCGCGGATATCGCGCTGGTTGTGGCCGTCGACGGATCCGGTAGCATCACCGACGAAGAATATGCCTTTCAGAAGTCCGCGATCGCCGCCGCCTTCCGGGACAACGACGTCCTGGCCATCT
>NZ_JBBNAM010000040.1:0-50867 GCF_037994425.1 Phyllobacterium sp. | reverse complement strand
TCATGCCTTCGACGGGATAGACGCCCACGAGCGCGCCGTCGCGAAGCACCGTAATGCGATTGGAAATCTCAAGGACTTCGGCGAGGCGATGGCTGACGAAAACCACCGCAACGCCCGAGTCCGAAAGGGAGCGGACGATCTTGATCAGATGATCGGTTTCCGATTGCGTTAGCGACGCCGTCGGTTCGTCCATGAAGACAACCTTGGCCTCGCCAATGAGCGCGCGGGCAATCGCCACGATCTGCCGCTGTGCGATCGAGTATTCCTTCAGCGGGGTATCGACATCGAGTGTCACGCCGAGGCGCTGTAGTGCCCTTATCGCGATGTCGCGCATCCTTTTGTAGTTGACGAGGCGCGGGCGTCCGCCGACGACGGTGTGAAAGGCAATGTTCTCGGCGACGGTCATTTCCGGAAACAGCGCAAGATCCTGCCAGATCACCTGGATTCCGCCGGCCTGAGCGGTCACCGGCGACATATGCGCATAGGTCTGGCCGTCATACTCGATGACCGCGCCGGATTCGGGTCGGTAGACGCCGGTGATGATCTTGATCAAGGTGCTCTTTCCAGAGCCGTTCTCGCCGGCGAGACAGTGGACCTCACCTGGTAGCACGTCAAAGCTCACATTCTTGAGCGCCTTGATGCCGCCGAAGGTCATGTTGATGTTGCGCAGCGAAAGGAGCGGCGTCACGCCAGGCTCCCTGTTGAGTGTATCAGCCATCGTGTGCTCGTCTTCAAAGTGCTGCCGGGCCGGACAGCCCGCGCCCGGCAGCAGAAGGTTCCGCTAACGGTTCAAAGACCCATCTTGGCCAGATCGCCAACCGTTTCCTTATTGATCGGCACCAGTTCATCGACGATGATGTTGTGATTGGTGAAATCCGGATGGATGACGCCGAGACCCTCAATGGTCTCCCCATCCTTGATTTCTTCGCCCTTCATGAGCTTGTCAGCCAAGGTGACGAAGACTTCGCCTGCCTGCTTCGGATTCCACATGAACCCTCCGGAAATCGCATCGGACTTGATCAGCTTCTGGCCTTGGCCAGGCGAGAAGGGTCCGAGCACGAAGATCTGGCCCGTCTTGCGCCGCTCCTCAATGGCCCGCCCTGCACCGATCGGTCCCTGGCTGCCAAAAGCAAGGAAGCCCTTGAGGTCCGGATGTGCCGAAATGAGGTCGAGCGCGGTTGAACGACTTTTGTCGACGTCCTCGGCAACGCCGTAGCGCTCACCAACGAGCTTCATATCCGGATAATTCTTCTTCAGATAGGCATTGGCCGCATCCGCCCATGCATTGTGCAACGGCACCGTAAGCGAACCGACGAAGACGGCATATTCACCCTTCCCGCCCATCTTTTCGGCAAGGAGCTTTGCGTGCGCTTCGCCAAAACCAGTGGAGGACGCAAGCTCGAAGTCCCAGTCGGCGCCTTTCTGATTTGGCGATTCATGCGTGATGACGATGATGCCCTTCTCCTTTGCCTTGGAAAGGACGGGCTCGAGCACCTTAGCGTCATTTGGGACGACGCCGATGACCTTCACGCCTTGCGCAATCAAATCCTCAATGGCCCGTACCTGCAGCGCCGGATCGGCGCTCGTCGGCCCGACCATGAATGCATCAATGCCAAGCTTCTTGCCCTGTTCCTTGATGCCTGCGTCCATGGCATTAAACCACGGAATACCGCCGATCTTGACGACGACACCCACTTTGCCGCTATCAGCGGCAAGTGCTGCAAAAGAAGCGGCGATGGACAGTGACGCCGCAACGGTGGCGATCAGAAATTTTCGCATGCTAATCCTCCTCCATTTTGCTCCCCGCAGGAGCTTATCACTCAACTGGCGGGTGGGCATCTGCAGTTATCGACCGGCGTTGAAAATTTCCGCCTGTGCGATCTCGCCTCCTCAACGCGACACCCGCTGCACCATCGATGTTGCAAAATAGCACAATCGATGGTGCAATAAATATCCGCCAGAACGTGGCTTTCGTCAAGCGGCGTTTCGCACTAACAATGCGGGAGGAGAAATCGATGGAACATCATTCGAAAAAGAAGGCGACGATCTATGACCTTTCCGTCCTTTCGGGAACCTCGCCGTCAACCGTGAGTGCGGTGCTCAACGGCACCTGGCGCAAGAGGCGGATCAAGGAGAGCACTGCCAAGCTCATCAGCGATCTTGCCGAAGAACATCAGTATACCGCCAACCTCCAGGCGCGGGGCCTGCGCAGGTCGCGATCAGGTTTGGTCGGCCTTCTCTTGCCCGTCCATGACAATCGCTATTTTTCGTCCATGGCGCAGACATTCGAGGCGCATGTGCGCAGCCGGGGTCAGTGCCCGGTCGTTGTCAGCGCCTGCCGCGATCCTGAGGAGGAACGCAAGACCGTCGAGGCGCTCCTTGCCTATTCGGTTGATGAACTGATCGTAGCGGGTGCGACCGACCCTGATGGTATCGGTGCGGTCTGTGCAGGTTCACCTCTCAAGATTGTCAATATTGATCTTCCAGGCACGAGGGCGCCCTCCGTCATCAGCGACAATTACCAGGGTGGGCGCATGCTTACTGAAGCAATCATCCGCTACTTCGGCGAGGGAAATTATCCGCCTTCGGACGAGATTTATCTCTTTGGCGGTCGCGACGATCACGCCAGCCGCGAGCGTATTCGCGGCTTTCGTGCGATAAAACGCGAATTGACTGGGAGTGATTGCGATGAATGCATCATACGGACTGGCTATTCACCAAGTACGGCGCAGGTTGCGTTCGAGCGGTTCTACGAAAGGGCCGGCAAATTGCCACGCGCCCTCTTCGTCAACTCTTCGATCAACTTCGAGGGGCTTTTGCGCTTCATGGCGCACCATCCGAACGAGACGTTTCAGGATCTCGTCGTCGGCTGCTACGACTACGACCCTTTCGGCTCATTTCTGCAATTTCCTGTCATCATGATCCGTCAGGATGTCGACGGCATGATCACGAAGGCGTTTGAGATTATGTCGGAGACCCATCCATCCATCCGTACTTATCTCGTCCAGCCCGAGCTCATACCGCCGCGTACTGCCCTGACGGGGCCGCTCGACGCGATCAGGGATATCGCATGATTTATTCTCTGCATCGGCCCGCTTCGCGCGGTGCCGGATGATTCAGATTCCTGGCGGATGCTGAACGCGACCCAAAAGTCTGGGTTCCGCCCTATCGAGAAGCAAACTGACACGCGCCTTCGGGGGTGCGTGTCAGTCATTTCAGTCTTTTTACGAAAGGTGATGTACGTCCTGCAGACCAAAAACTGGCGTCTCGATACCTTCCATCCGGGCCTTCAGCTGGAGGGAAAGGTATTGCGAATAGTGACGGGACTGATGCAAGTTGCCACCGTGGAACCAAAGCGCCTCTTGCTGGGTTGGTTTCCACATGTTGCGTTGCTCACCTTCCCACGGTCCAGGGTCTTTGGTTGTGCCGGACCCGAGGCCCCAGCATTTGCCGACTTTATCGGCGACATCCTTCGAGATCAGGTCCGCCGCCCAGCCATTCATTGACCCATAACCCGTTGCATAGACGATCAGATCAGCCTCCAGTTCCCGCCCGTCTTCCAGAATGATCCCATTTTCATTAAGTTCGCGAATATTTGCACCGCTGATGAGCTTGATTTTTCCGTCAGCAACGAGGTCACAAGCCCCTACATCAATATAGTAGCCTGAACCCCGGCGCAGGTACTTCATGAACAGTCCGGAGTCATCATCGCCGAAATCCAGCATGAATCCAGCTTTCTCCAGGCGGGCATAGAAGTCCGCGTCCTTCTCGCGGATCTTATTGTAAATGGGTATCTGGAACTCATGCATGATCCGATAGGGCAGCGACGCGAAGATGAGATCGGCCTTGCGTGTGGTCATGCCGCTTGCGACGGCACGTTCGGAATAGAGATCACCGAGGCCGATATCCATGAGTGAGTCTGATTTGACGATATGGGTCGAGGAGCGTTGGAGCATCGTCACGTCAGCCCCCGCTTCCCACAACGCCGCACAGATATCATGGGCCGAATTATTGGAGCCGACGACGACGACTTTCTTTCCCGCATAGGCTTCCGGTCCAGGATGCTGGGAAGAATGCTGTTGCTCGCCCTTGAACACGTCCATGCCCTTGAACGACGGCCAGTTGGCCTTACCAGACATGCCTGTTGCCAGCACGAGCTGTTTGGGTCGCAGGATCACTTCCCTTCCGGCGCGCTCGACAATAACCGTCCACTCGGCTTCCGCTTCGTCATATTTGGCAGATTTGCAGACAGTTGAACTCCAGTAATTGAGTTCCATGACCTTGGTGTACATTTCGAGCCAATCGCCGATCTTATCCTTCGGCGCAAAGACCGGCCAATTGTCCGGAAACGGAATATAGGGAAGGTGGTCGTACCAGACCGGATCATGCAGGCACAATGACTTGTATCGATTACGCCAACTGTCGCCGGGCCGTTCATTCTTCTCAATGATGATCGTCGGCACGCCCAGCTGGCGCAGGCGAGCGCCAAGCGCAATACCACCCTGCCCTCCCCCGACGATGACGCAATAGGGCTGGATTGAGTAGCCAAGCTCCGCGGCCTCCGTTTCGAGCTTTTCCTTCCAGCTCTTGCGGTTGGGTTCACTCCCATGCTGCGCACCGAGGGGGCGCAAAAATCCCCTGGATTCTTCGTGGCCTTTAAGCTCGGTCATTGTCGTCAACAGCGACCAAATGTGGCCGTTCTTCAGGCGGATATGACCATATCCCCTCGCAACATCGGTCTCGAATTCGATCCAGCCCTGAACGATCCCATCGTCTTCGGTTGCGACCTCGTTCAAATCCTGGCGCAAGCTACTTGGCCTGATGTGTGCGAGCTGGTTCGTCAACATGGCCCGTATCTGGTCGTGCCCTTCCAACGTCTTGATATTCCAGGTAAATGTTACTAGATCGCGCCAGTAGCAATCTTCCTGGAACAGGTTAACGGCTGCATCGATATCGTTGTTGGCGAATGCTCTTTCGAGTTTGCCAAGCACGGTCTCGATTTTCTGGTGGGGGCTGTCGTCAAGCATGAAAATCTCCTCCATCTGCTTGTTGCATGTCTATTTGTCGGCGGGTGCGGGCTCCTCTACCCGCAATGTTCCGCTCAGGCGGTTAAGTCGATCAGAATTTTCAGATGCCTGCCTCCAGGATCAAGCAGGACGTCAAAACCTTCAAAAATCGCATCATCAAGGGTGATACGCTTGGTAATGACCTTGTCGGCCGGCAGGAGACCAGAACTGATCAAGCGGATTACACGCGGCCAATAATGGGTCGGATAAGCCCATGAACCGCGTACGTCTATGTCCTTGAAGGTGACCTGGAACCAGTCGAGCGGGTTTTCGTGCGGGTGAAGTCCCGTCTGGACGACAACCCCTTGTTTGCGCACGGCATCTACGCAGGCTTTCAAGGCATGTTCGTTGCCAACACATTCGATCGCGACATCGCAGCCGACACTGCCCTCCGTCCGGGATCGTACCACGTCTCCCACCGTTTCACGCAACGGGTTCATTGTAATGACGTCGGGCAAGATGGTTGTTGCGAGTTCTAGCCGAGTGTCATTGACGTCTGAGAGAAAGAGCTGAGCTGCACCCGCAGCGCGGGCTGCCAGCAACGTCAACACACCGATGGGTCCGGCTCCCGTTACCAAGACACTGCTTCCTGCGGTTACGCCGCCACGGTCACAGGCATAGACCGCAACCGCGGTGGGCTCGACGAGGGCAGCTTCCTCGTCGGTCATTTCGTCGGGGATTTTCTGAACATTGTATTCGTTAAGCACCGCGTATTCTGCCATTCCTCCCGATTGCCAGCTTAGTCCTGCGAGGGCCAGGTCGGTGCTGAGGTGAAACAGACCGCGATCAGCGAAGTAATCACCGGAACGGGGCATGATGAGAGGTTGCACGGAGACACGGTCGCCTTGGCTAACTGACGTTACGCCCTCGCCTACCGCCTCGACGATACCGCCAAACTCGTGGCCAAGCACCTGGGGGCCGGTGGCCCCGGTGAAGGGATGTGGTTCAACTGGAATAAAGATTGGGCCAGACACATATTCGTGGAGGTCCGTTCCGCAAATGCCGACGAACGTGTTGCGGATGAGGACCTGTCCCTTGGGTGGGTTCGTAGCGGGCTTGTCGATATTTTCCAGACGCAAATCCTTCGCCGCGTGGAAACGCAGTGCTTTCATTCGTTCCTCCCTGCCCGACGTAGAAAGACGAGCCTGTTCGATTTGTTTAGCGGTCTTTAGACGGAAGTCCGCCGATTCACTTGCCAGGGATGGAAGAGCAAGAACCATGCCAAAGCGACGGTTGGACATTATGTTGTTGTTTTTGTTGGGTATAGTATTTAGAAGTTCCGCAACAGCGGCGCGCATTGTGTGGCACCCAAACAGTTGGGGCGCCACATCGCGCAACAGTTGCAACGGTTCGGAGCTCGAGTATGCCGACTATTGGAACGCAAAAGGCGGCTCCAGTCCTTGAACGAAAGCTAGGTTGGTCTGGTAAGTGGAAGCGGAGTGTTAACGACGACGCTGATTGGGCAGTCGGTGCCGGGTGCTTCGCCGACCTCCCACATATGAAAAGCCCGGGTTAATGTTATTGCCATATTAGCGAAATTGGTAATGGGCGTGTTGTAGGCAATCAACGTAATTTGCCTATAACGCGGGTACCTGTGCTGACAATCGAAGAACTCCCGATTGCGATCCAGACCATCTTCGCTGACCTTGTGCATCGCGCGTGGACAGGAAATATCTCCGCATTGACCTCACAGGGAGGCTCCGCGTACACGTGCGAGGCGAGGGGCAGGTTGTATTGGTATTGGCAGCCTCCAACAGCGCCTGACGGCAATCGTCCCTCGGCCAAATACATTGGTCCGGACAATGATCAGACGCGCGCACATCTTCAGGAGCTGAGAGATCACGTCGAAAATCTGCGTCAAAGACGTGATATGGTGCGCGCGCTTCGCGCCGCACGGCTGCCTGTTCCCGACAGGATGTCCGGCGACATAATGGCCGCGATGGCCGAGGCAGGTGTGTTTCGTCTTCGGGCCACCGTCATTGGCTCGGTTGCGTTCCAAACCTATTCTGGCCTGCTCGGCTATCATTTGCCAGCAAGTTTCAGCCGGACCGGTGATCTCGATATCGCTCAATTTTCAATCGATCGCCATTGCGGCCGAGGATAAGATTGAAGTCGACCTCGAATCAGTGCTCAAGTCCGTCGATTCACGTTTTTCAGCCGTTCCTTACTCAATGGACGGACGCAAAACGCTGCGATATGCGTTGCGCGTTGGAGGCGATGAACGCTTCTCTGTCGACTTCCTAAGCCCGATGCGCGGTCCCGACCGGACAAAAATAGGGTCATTGCCAGCTTTACGGAGCGACGCTCAATTCTTACGCTATCTCGACTTTCTTTTGTATCAGGAAACAACCAACGTAGCTTTGCATGGCGCAGGCATTCCGATCCGCGTGCCCGACCCTACACGATACGCGCTGCATAAGCTGATCGTATCTCAGATGCGTCGCCAGGATGATCAGCAGAGCGCAGAAAAATCCCGGAAAGATTTGGATCAGGCGCATGCGCTCATAAGCATTTTGGCCATTCAGCGCCCAGACGATCTCAAAGATTTCTGGAACGAGCTTTGTGAGCGTGGCATGTCTTGGCGAGTGAAAGCCACCGCCGGCCTGGCTGCCTCAGGATGTAAGGCTGGCGCTGGGCGAGACAGCCTAAAACTTCATTCTTCGGCTTTAAAGCCAACCGCTCAAGGCGCGACAAGATGCGGGCGAAACCGTGGCCGCATGAAAGCACATACAGCTTCTCTCGACTGTGCAGACGGACGCTCCCTTGTTGCCGAGGTCGAGGTTTGATTTAAATTAGCGAGCAGAACAGGCTTTCCCCTGTTGGGGTTATTATTACTTTCTGCAAAAAAATTATAACGCACATTTCTGCCCGCATCTGCCACCTGAGTTATCATCGCCGGCGCAATGCTTTTGACCAGCAGCTTTAAGTAATGTTGGAGCGAGGAATAATCTCAACGCCGTCTCGACTGTCAATCGGCGTTGAACTTTTGCATGCCCAAACACAGCCTATGACGATGGAGACACCCCATCGATTCGAGATCCTCGACGCGGCGGCATAGGCACCGCCGCGCCAACATGTCAGCTAGTGCGTTGCTGGCTCAAGATACTGGCGCAGACTCTCATTGATCTGGTCGATAGCTGCCTCGGTGGAAGGTACGTTGCGGATTGCGTTCAATAGTACAAAGTCATGAATCGTGCCGTTATAGCGAGCTGCGGTCACGGTCACACCCGCTTCCTTCAGTTTCCTTGCGTAAGCCTCGCCCTCGTCGCGCAGCGGATCGTTCTCAGCGGTAATGACGAGCGCCGGCGGCAAGCCCTTGAGTTGGTCGAGGCTGGCGCGCAACGGCGACACATATGGGTTGTCGCGGGTCTTGGCGTCGGGAGCGTAGAGATCCCAGCCATACTTCATGAATGCGCGTGCCAGGAAGCGGTCGTTTCCATACTCGCGATAAGAGCCGGTATCGACGGTTGCATCGGTCGCCGGAATGAGGAGCGCCTGGAGGCTGATCTTGGGGCCACCGCGGTCCTTGGCCATAAGCGTCAGGGCTGCGGCCATGTTGCCACCGACAGAATTGCCGACCACGGCGATCCGGCTGCCGTCCGCGCCGAACTCTTCAGCGTGAGCAGTAGCCCATTTCAGTGCGGCATAGGACTGATCGAGCTGCGTGGGGAAGCGCGCCTCGGGCAGGGAGGTATACTCGACGAACACGCCGACCTGGCCGGAGCCTACCACCAGATCCCGCAGAAGACGCTGATGGTTTTGGAAGTTGCCTACTATCCAAACGCCGCCGTGAATGAACAGCAACACACCGGGCTTACCGGCACCTCGCTCGGGCTTCATGATATAAATCTTCACGGTTTGACCATCCTGACTGATGGTCCGCTCGGTCGTGCTCACGCCCGACATGTCGACGGAGGTCATGTTCTGAAGGCCGGTCAGAATCTCTTGGGGCTTTGGCTGGGGCAGTTCCCAGAACGGGCTTGGGTCCTTGTTGATCTTGGCTAGGAACGAGCGGACCTGAGGATCGATCCGAGGATCGGTCGCGGCGTCTGTGGCTGCATGAACAGGCTGAGTCATGAGAATTGCTCCAAGGCTGAGGGTTGCGAGTGAGGACAAGAATTTCACGGTCATTTTCTCCGAGAAGGTTGCACGCAGCAGCATGGGTAGCCCCCAACGAGGGTAGCCGCTTCTGTCAAATGACCAGTCCGATGACAGACGGGTAGTCAGCTTGCAGGATGGGTAGTGTCGGCAAGAATGGGGCGCAGCCCCGACCGCGACGTGATGCCGGTTTTCGAAAAGACCCTATGCAGGTGGTAACCGACCGTTCTGTGAGACAGATAGAGCCTGGTGCCGATTTCCTTATTTGAAAGGCCTTCGACAGCGAGTTGCGCAATACGAAGTTCCTGTGGGGTAAGCATCTCCCACGCGTACTCCGTTCGCCGGCGGCTGGTTTCGCCCGAAGCACGCAATTCCTCGCGCGCGCGGTCACTCCATGGCGAAGCGCCGAGCGCATCGAAGATGTCTCGGGCCTCACGCAGCGGAGCCCTTGCATCGGCGGATCTGCGTTGGCGACGCAGCCATCCGCCGTAAGCCAAGAGAAGACGTCCTCGCAAAAACGGCCAGTTCTTCGCGGCCGGTCCAAGTCCTTGCAAGAAGAACTGTTCAGCGTCCGCAGGCGCGGCGAGCAACGCCTTGCCGTAATAGAGCATCGTCTCGACCCATGGCACCGGCACCGGAGCCGAGACCCGCTCCATCTCTGCGATCACGCCATGGGCCGCATCGGCGTGTCCGGAGAAAAAGGCGGCTTCTATGAAATCCGCAAGCCCGAAGAATTGAAGACCGGAATTGAAAGCCGGATCGGCAGGCGTAAAAAGGCGCAGCAGATGCTCGTAGGCTTCCCAATGCCGGCCTGCGCCGATCGCCGATATGCCTCGCGCGATCTGCAGCATTGCAAGCAAGAAGCTGGCGCCAACGGCCAGAATGAGGCGTTCTGCCTCAGCCGCATACGCTTGTGATTGCTCCAGATTGCCCATCATCCCGGCAAGCTTCGCTTTCACGATCGTGGCCGCGGCAATCCAAAGCGTCGTGCCGGTCTCTTCGGCAAAGCGAACGGATTCTTCGGCCTCACTCATTGCTCCCTTCCAATCGCCCACCTCCATTTCGGCCCACGCCTGAGCAAAAAGCACGCGCGCGAGATCACTGAGCCTGCCTTGATCACGCAGTGCTGCAGCGGACCCAGCCAGGAAGCTTACGCCGAGGTCGAAGGCGCCAATGACGTTGGCCGTGCTACCGAGGATACGCGCAACCGCAGGATCGCCACCGTTGGCTCCGCTAAGCCGCTGGAGCTTACTGAATACGTCGCCCCCGAGTTGAAGTGGCTCAGCATAGGCGGATATTGCGATCAAGCGCGGATCCGTCTCCGACAACTCGAGGCTCTTTGCCGCGGCAAGGATGCTTTCGCGAATGCCCCCGTCCGCATTGCTCCACCAGCAGCGTTGAGCTGCGCGCCAGAGCAAGTTGCTTGCCAGATCCTTGGCGCCGGCAGCGTTGGCCTGCGCGGCCAAGCGCACCAACGTGGGGATTTTTGCCGGATCATTGACCATTGGAGGCTGGCCGATTTCACGGCACCAACCGATCCGCGCCAATGCGAGATGATCAGTTTCGTCCACGTCGGCTTGGCGCAGCAAACGCTTCAGTAGTTCTGGCTGCCCCAGGTCCGCGGCAAGTTCGGCGGCACGCAGGAGCCGGTCGCTTTTGCCTCTTGCCGTGCTGCTCAGTCTTGCCGCTTTTTCGAGAACCTCGATCGCCATTGCCACCGCCCCTCGCCGCAGTGCCCGGGCCGCCATGCGATCATATTCGCCCGCGAGCTCGTCATCGGGTCCAATCGTCGCCGCCGCACGATGCCATAAGTGACGGTCGAGTTGGTCACTAACGGTCGCCGCGAGCGCAGCGTGGATCATTTGGCGCGTTGCCAGATCGGCCGCCTGATGCATCGCTGAACGAACGAGCGGGTGTCGAAACCGCACCTCTGTTTCGTCAATCTCAATCAGCTTGACGGCTGTCGCTGGCGCCAAGTCATTGACCCCCACTCGCTCGCCCAACACCGCTTCGCCGGCACTCAGGGTTTCGTGAAGCGACGTCCCGTCGTTTTCCGCTGCCACGAACAGCAGAGTTCGGGCCGTCGCCGGAAGATCGGACAAACGGGCTGAGAAGGCACGCTCCAAGCGCTTCGTCAGCGGAAGCCACGTGCTATCTTGAGCGCCCGCTGACCGCCCGCCGCGAGGCAGCTCTAAAAGGGCCAGGGGATTACCGGAAGCCTCTTTCAGGAAGCGGCCGCGCAGATCAGTCGAAAGACCCGGTGCTTGGGCGTCCAGCAGGCGCTCAGCATCGGCGTCGTCAAGTCCTGAAAGTCGGAGCCACAGGGTGGAGGCGTCACCAAATGAACGGTTGAAGCCATCGCGCATGGCCACCAATAGAACGACGGGGTCCGAACTCAATCTGCGCGAGATAAAGGCAAGAACGTCATAGGTTGCCTCGTCGAGCCATTGCGCATCGTCGGCAACAAGCAGGATAGGCTTGCGTGTTGCGCTCTCGGTCAGAAGAGACAGAGTTGCAAGTGCAACCAGAAAGATGTCGGGCGCTCCCATGTCATCGTGCATGCCGAAAGCGGCCAGCAAGGCAGACCGCTGGCGAGGGACCAAGCCTACAGCCCGCTTCATCATCGGTCGGAGTGCCTGCTCAAGCGCTGCGAACGGCAAATGAACTTCGGCCAGGACGCCGGTCATACTCAATACCGACACATCACGTGCGCTGGCTCGGTGCTTGGCTACTTCGAGGAGCGCAGATTTCCCGATCCCGGGCTCGCCACTGATGACGAGGGTCGATCCACCTTGATCGATCCGGTCGATGAGATGATCGATCAAGGCAATGTCTTGCTCTCGGCCTTGCAAGACATGGAACGCTGAGTGGGCGGCATCTGTCGGCTGTTTCCGCCGCGGCAAGTATTTCTTTTTCGCCCGCTTGGTCATCGCTTAGCCATTGGTGACGCTGCACCATTTCGAACTTGACAGCGTTAAACGCATGCGAACCTAGTGACGCAAAATTTGATATTGTGGGTCAGTGGATTGTGGGACGACACCACTTCATATCAATCTGCCAGCCACAGACTGATCCGTAAAGCTGCATTTACGAAGGCGTTCGCGAACACCAGCCAAGGCATGTGAACGCCGCCGTCTTCTCTCCGTAGCTCTTCGAATCTTCACTCGTGCTACGGCAGCTTGTTGCAACCGGGCTCTCAATTAACCCAAACGCCATCCCATATTGGCCGGCGGACTTAGGATCCCTCACCGCAAGGTAACGGGTTCGATCACCGTCGCTCGCACCATATTGAGATTATTGATAAAAGTTCGGTAGCGCCTTATTCGATCGCATTCTAGAAGCACGGACGCGAGCGCGGCAGAAATGGCTGCGATCACTACTCGTTGGCGGCTGATCATGGAATATTATTCCACAATAGCAAAGCGCGGAAATCGAAACCCCCGCAGTTCGTCTGCTCTTCAATCGATTGCTTGAGTTCGTCGCAGGGATTGTGCGTCCTTCCTTCGCTGTCAGTCAGAGTGTCACTTTGCGCCAAATCCATGTGTAATGGGGCAGTCCCACAACGGGCGAGTTCCCACTAAGGGTGAATCCGCAACCTTGCCGGCTGGGTTATTGCGGCGACGCCTATGCTTGCGTCAAGCTTGTCCCAGCACCTGCCTTCGGATATCATTGGCAAGTGGGTGCAATTCATGAGACGGCAACGATCCGACGAGGCTGTATCCCATTCCATCCGACGCCCATGCCCAGCCATCTACCTTGCCCTCCGAATGCGGCGTCATCGTTTTGTTCTGATCGACGATCATCGGTCTGGTCAACATAACAAGGCGAGTGCCACGGTCGTTGTCATACATCAACATCAGGCCGGCACCATGCGGTGTCGAAATAACCCGCCCTCCCATGAGTCGATAACCGGATTTCGACAAGTCGGGCAGCACTGGCTTGCGCCCCATTCGGTCCGTAGCCCAATCCACCAGCTGCAGCATATTGTCGGCACGCAGTTCCACTGGCCTGACTGGGTCCGAGGCGTAAGTGGCAAAGCTTTGCGACGCCTCGCTTGCAAGCGCCGTCACACCTTCTCTCGGCAGAGAAACAATATAGTGCATGTACCAGCCGCCCGAACCGCCCGCAAATAGCAGCACGGCTGCTGCAGCGGCAGCTCTCCAATACGACACGCGGTTTTGCCGGCGTGGAGCAATCATGTGCGTAAGGTTGAGCCTTGTCGGAACCGGCTCTTCGGCGACTGGATCAAGTGTGGAATGCAGCATACCGCGCTGGACGGAATAGGACGCAAAACGACTGGCAATTTCGGGGTATTTTTTCAGATAGGCCGACACTTCGGCTCTGCGTGTATCATCGAGCACACCATCGATATAGGCGTGAAGGTCATCCTCGGTAACGGGCTTGTCGGTCATTTCACTCTCCGCAAATGCGACCCTGGCTTCATGTCAGAAGCGGTGGGATTCTCCAAGATCTGTCGGAGACGTTCCCGTCCTCGCGACAGCCGGGACATGACCGTCCCAATCGGGATCGCCAGCACCTCCGCGACCTGTGCATAGGAAAGGTCCTCAACGGAGACCAGCAGCAGTACGCTGCGTTGGTCATCGGGCAGTTGGTTCAGCGACTTCATTATCTCGCCCCTCACGAGGCCATCCTCCTGTGTCGCCCGGCGTGCCAGGACGTCTTCATTGAGATCCTCAAAAGCGACATGCTGACCGCGTCGTGTGATCTGCCGTAGACGATTGATCGCAAGATTATGCAAGATCGTGAACACCCATGTCCGTGCATCCTCGTTGCGGCGAAGATGCCAGTGGGCGATCACCCGCTCCAGGCAGTCCTGCACCAGATCATCCGCGCCAACAGAGTCGTGAAGCAAACCGCGGGCGTAGCGGCGCAACGACGGGATCATCGGTTCGATTTGAGATAGCAGATCATCCATAAGTCACCTTAGTCGTCGGCGAGGCGGCCCACCTTTGAGGGCGGGCCACGATCGTCATTTTGACTGGACCTGAACGATTTCACCAGGCTTGCCGTCGGTCGAGGTTGCAACCACGAGATAGCGTTTCTCGTCTTTGTGCTTCGCTTCGACGATCTGCCGGATCGGGCCGACCGCATTGACAATAGCCGAGCCAGCAGGATTCGTCATGAAGTTCGACAGCCCCTGCAACACGCCACTCCCATCCGGCTTGTCGGACAGAGCCAGGACATAAGGCTTCTTCGGCTCAAGGTCACTGACCGCGGCCTGAAGAACCTGCGACAAACCCTGATCAAACAGCGCTACGCTGGTCGGCGCCTTGCCGTGTTCTCTCTTTCCCTTCGCAACCAGGTTCAGATGAGCGGCCCGACCTGCAACGCCGAGTGGCACCAGGTTCTGCGTGCCGTCGCCTTGGGGAACCGCGTTCGGCACATAGGCCACGGCCTGCGGTGCCTGGCCAATCGGGATGTTGGCGATGACCTTGTTGGTCAGCGTGTTGATCACGGCGAACTCGTCAGCGTTCTCGAGACCGACGTAGACGCGTGTGCCGTCACCCGACGGCCAGATCCCGTGCGGAAGGTTACCGACCGGAATCGTCGCGACCTGTTCGAACGTATCCGTGCGGAACACTTTCACTTCGTTCAATCCGCCGACCGTTACATAGGCGAACCTGCCGTTCTTGTTGATGACCAAATTGACGTGGTTGGTGATCGGGCCGGTATCGAGCGTCTTGATGAGGTCGAAGGGCGCCTGGGCATTGAAGACCTGCGTCTTGCCGACGTCCTTCAGCGTAAACCAGACCTGCTTGCCATCAGGCGAAGCTGCAATGTTCGGGCAGAAGGGGCTTTCCTGTTTCACATGGCCGACGATCTGATGGTCGGCAACGGTTACGACGGCGACATCAGGATTGAAGGACGAGCAGATGTAGCCGTATTTGCCGTCCGGCGAGAATATCTGCATGCCGGGGCCGGGAGCGACCTTGATGCGGGTCTTTTCCTCGAAGCTATTGGCGTCGATGACAGAAATATAGTCTTCGCCCCGTACCGTGACCCAGACTTCCTTACCATCCGGCGTAAAGAACGCCTCATGCGGAGAACGGCCGACATAGGTCGTGTGCTTGACCGCATTGGTCGCCGTATCGATGAAGGTTACGGAGTTCGAGCCGATTGAGACGACGGCGAGCGTCTTGTGTTCGGGTGAGAAACCCATGCCATGGACGAGGACTTGGCCCTTGTAGAGCGGGCTCAGGTTGCCTGGCTGCGGATCGCCCAGCTTGATGACACCCAGGAGCTTGTTGTCGACGGGGTCGGAAACCGAAACGGTGTTGGAGAACTGTTCGGCGGCGTAGATTCGGTCCTCGTGGCTGATCGGAATATCCGGATCGGAGGCGAGCCCCGGTGCCTGACCGGCAAAGCTTGTTACTGGTGCAAGCATGGTGCAGGCGAGAAGGGCTAAAGGTATATGGGTACGTTTCACGTGGTCGGTCCTTTTCAATTGGCTGGTCTCATCATCATCTGTGTGGCCGGGGCCTCCGATGATATGTCCTCGTCAGAGCTCGAATGGATTGGTGTGATGGCTTGCTGCTCGATTTGGGTAGGCACCGCTGCAGATGTCGGCAGAGGATCGCCAAGCGCCATCCGCATGGCTACGATTTCCTGTTGCTGCTCAACGATGATTTCCTGTGCGAGGCGCTTGAGCTGATCGTTGTTGCCGTAACGCAGATAAGCAATCGCCATGTCGATCGCACCCTGATGATGCGGGATCATCATCTCGACGAAATCGCGATTGACGTCGCCGGTCGGCTTGACGGCCATGTCGTTCATCATCTTCGTCATGGCGGCATCGTTTTCGTTGAGAAAGGGCGTCTCATCGCTCACAGCAACAGCAGCGTGCTGATGCGAGGCGGAATCGTGAGCAAAGGCCGAAACCGAAAGCAAGGCCAGGACCCACGGGGCAATGAAAATGCGGGAGCTACGATAAAAAGAGGTCATGTTGGTCTCCTGATGCTTCTTGGGCAAGTTCAGGAGGGTAGACATCGTACTTGGAAGATTATTCCAGGTCGTGAGAACTTTCTCGCGTTGGCACCCTACGAGGTCATCAAAGAGAAGTGCGGCCCGTGACGACGTGTCCGGGCAACATCTTCCGTCAGGCTGGATCTTCGGTCCCGAAAATCGCCACAAGTCCGAGTGCTACACCCCCCTGTAGCGATTTCGAAAATAGCGCCTTGAGCGCCCTTGCCGCGCGGCCGGTTCCTTTTTGCAAAAGGGGTACAAAAACATAGCGGTTTGTGATCGCCGCCAATGTCATCACGATGACGAGCACGATTTTGACCAGCAGCTTCACCTGGTACGGCGAGTGCAGATCGGTCGGAAAGTGTCCGACGATCAGCGCAGTCTTGACGATGCCGCTTAGAAAGACCGCGGCGACAACGATATGACCCAATGTCGAAAATCGCCCTAGCGCCAAGTTTGCCAGTGGACGCAACTGAGGATTTCCGGTCACCTGCATTAGAAAAACGAAGGCAACGAGCCCACCGATCCACGCACCTGCGGAAAGGACATGCACAATATCCATTGCCGCCTGCAGGAGCCGCAAGGCGCCGTCGTTCATATTCGCGTGCCCGGCAAGGGCAAGGCCGCTCAGCGACAAACCTGCCAATCCCGCCAGTACTCCAGTATTCCCGGCCCGCCAATATCGCACCAGCCATCGCCAATGCTCGCGACCTGTGCCGGCAGGGCGATCAGCACCGCCAGACAAAGGATGGCCGCGCACCACATCGACAGGCTGGCGAGGCGCCGCGTGATTGCCGTCGAAAGCGGTGCGGGGACTGCCCACGATAAGTAACCGAAACAGCCCCAGGTCACCATAAGGGTGACATCGATGAGACCGCGGCTGATAACCCAGGCCGAATGCGGGTCAATCACCGTTTTACTGTGAGGCTGTAGCTTCCCTCGCTCTCGTGTCCATCGACCGAGAGGACATGCCATTTGACGGTATAAACGTCCGGAGCAAGAGGCGATGAAAGCGCAATACGCAAAGTGGTGTCGTCGCCCTCGGCAAGGGTCGGTTTGTCGTGTGGCACATCGGTACCTGAAGTATTCACGACATCGACGCCCGAGAAAGCGAGATTCAGTCCCTCCGTGAAACCCAGCGACAAAGTTGTGGGAGAAGACGATAAAGTGTTCTGGTCAGCGGGTGTCGTCTCCTTCAGCTGCGCGTGTGCCAGCCCGGGCCGGCAGACAGAATGAAGCCAAGTCCGCCGAGTATGAAGAGTGTCGAAACGCGTTTCATCCTGCAATATCCTTTCAATACGGATTGTTAATCGGTTCTGTGGACAACCGGAGAAGCCGATTATTCCGCAAGACGCCTGAAAGTTTTGACAGAGGAACGATTGCTCAGCGTCTGAAAATCGTCGCGGGCGGCGTTGGAATAAATCGGCACTTTTGTTTGTTAGGTGTCGGCTTCGGCTCTGCGGAAAAAGGGTTGTGTGCGTCAAATTCTGCAAAACTGGGCGGGTCGTGAGACTGGTCATGCGGCTTGACGAAGTGTGAGTTTCTTGTGCGTGCGCAAGTCATCCATATTGATGTGGCGATTGACCTCCATCCAGTTTTCGTGGGTTTCGACGGCGGGTGCCCGCACCAGGCGTAGCAGCTCTCAGTATTGGGAAAGATGCGCACAACATAGGTTCTGCGTCGGATCTCCTCGTTGAGGCGCCCCAGCATGTTGGTGCTCTTGAGATGCTTGTGATGCTGGCGCGGCAGTTGGAAGAAGGTCAGCATCTGCTCGATGGTTTCCTCGACCCAGGAGGAGTAAGGTGCTCAGACCTTCGACCGCATCCTCGATGAGATGGACCAGTACAACTTAGGCTTAGGCGGTGATCTAATCGACGCGGCCGACACGATCGCTGACATTTGGACTAGTCTATCCGCTACGACTGCGAACAAGGTTCGTGTCATGCAGGGGCTTGGCCCCAATTGAGTTCCGCCACAGGCTGATCGGAATTGAATATGATACTGCCGTCAGTCCTCCCGCCTCAAATGATCACATTTGTTAAAATCGCAGGCATCGGCGAGCAATCCAGCTGAACAGCGTTATTTGTTAGTCGGCTTCAAGCACCAACGATTAATTTGCAGACTTTTGGCGTAGCCGTCGTAACTGTCTGTGAACCGTCGATCGATCTACGCCGAGCAGGCGTGCTGCAGCCGAAATGTTCCCACCCGACAACGCAAGGGCCTCTGAAAGGCGTGCTGACGAGTCCTCGCCACGTGTCGCCGCCGCGTGGATCGAAGACGACTTGGACGCCGAATGATAAAGATGGTCGGGTAGGTCTACGGGCTCAATTGTCGTTGCTTCGCAAAGTGCAGAAGCAACATCAAGGACGTTGTAGAGCTCGCGGATGTTGCCGGGCCAATTGTGCTGCTTGAGCAGCATCCTTGCTTGCCCACTCAGGTCAGGGCTGATCCCGTCAGTTGACTTAAACTTCTTGAGAATCTCATCGAGCAACCAGTCGAAATCGCCTCTGTCCCGTAAAGCGGGCAGCGACAGGGTCGCGGCATTGAGCCTGTAAAACAGGTCCTCACGGAACCTTCCTTGCGTCACGAGCTCTGCCAAGTTGCGATGCGAAGCCGACAGGACACGAATATTCACGGGCTTTGGCCTTGAAGCTCCAAGCGGTAACACTTCACGCTCGGCTAACACCCGCAGCAGGCGGCTCTGTAGTCCCAGCGGCATATCACCGATCTCGTCGAGGAAAAGCGTTCCATCATCCGCCTCCTCGATGAGACCCTTGCGGCCCTTCGCTAGCGCGCCGGTAAATGAACCGGGCCCGTAACCGAAAAGTTCGCTTTCGATGAGCTGTTCGGGCATGGCGGCGCAGTTGACTGCGATAAAACGACCGGTTGCGCCGCTGCTCTCATGGATCGCGCGGGCGAGATATTCCTTTCCCGTCCCGGTTTCACCCTGGATGAGGATGGGGATCGATTTATCGGCCAGCTTAGCGGCCTTTGCCTGAAGTGCTGCGAGTTGGGGATCACCACCGCCACTGAGGCGTCGCAGCGAGGCCGGAATCTTGTCAGGTACTGCCAGCGGACTGCGATAGCTGTAATGTGGCTCTATCGCATGCGCGAATAGAACATTGCCGTCTCGGGCAAAAACCAATCTGTCCTCCGAGGGGCGCATGCGTGTGAGATTGCCTAAATCGTTAACGTCCATATCGAAGAAGCGCGAAACAGGTTGGCCTATTAACCTTTCAGGCCGGCGCCAATCGAGACCGGACGCCCGCGCCAATATCTTTGCTCCGTCATGCGTCATTCCGATAACGCGCCCACTGCCGTCGATCGAAACGGCGGCTTCCGGATCGACATCCAAAAATTCCGGAGAGCGGGAAAAGCGCAAAACCCATTCGTTGCGCGTTTGCGCCATAAGATTGGCGAGCTCGATCCGTCGCGCGGTCGCCGTCACAAGATGGAGCGCGAGATTCTGGCTCGTCTTGATCTGCGGTGAGCGCAAAAGTGATATATCCAACACTGCCGACAATTCACCTTGCGCATCGTAAATCGGCGCGGCCGTGCACGTAAGTGGTGTATGGGCGTTATCAAAGTGATCGGTCTGGTGGATCGTCAGGGCCTCACCTGTCTCGATGCACGAACCAACCGCACAAGTTCCTGCGCGTTCTTCCGACCACTCGGAGCCGAGGTAGAGACCGGCCTTGCGCAAATTGTTGTCAAACAGCGGATCGCCCAGAAACTCGACTGTTACACCTTCCCGATCGGAGAGCAGCAGGACATAATTCTGGCCAGCGACATGACGGAAAAGGTTCTCCAGCCCCGAGCGCGCGATTGCGATGAGCTGCTCTGACTGTTGGCGATGCGCGCGCAACTGGGTATCCGGAACGATATAGGCTTCGCAACTTTGCGCCGGATCAAGCTTGTGCTGGGTGATACAACGCAGCCATGATTGCACAACGGTCTCGTCCCGGTTGCTGTTGCCTCCGAGGCTAACCGCTTCGATCTCGCGAATGTGTTCCGAATGCAAAGACATGAGTTTTGCGCGATACGCCTCCCAGCAGACCGCCTCCGTTCTTCAGGCAAGGCAGTCTGCACGAGTTGGGACGATTGTAAATAAGAGCCTCTCGAAGGTGGCGCTGCGCGGTCCAAGATCGATGACCAGTTTTCGCGTGGCGCGGAAACGCCAAATGTGCCGCGGCGAATAAGAACGATATCAGCGTCACACCTTGCCAGCGGCTAGGCGAAATAGCCGCGATGGTTAGCGCCGATCCATTGATGATACCCGAGTCCTTGCGTGCCAGATAGGCCACCAGACCGGCCACCTCCGCGTCCGCCCATGCGGCCGATTGCCATCAATGGACGAATGGCATCACGCATTGCGGCATCGTCGTTGATGTCGGTTTCGGTCGGACCGGGCTGGACCACGTTGACGGTAATACCACCGGGTCCGAGGTCGCGGGCCGTGCCCCGCGTTAACCTCGCCACGGCAGCTTTTGTCATGCTGTAGACCGATGATCCGGGGAAGCCGGCACGATCGGCCGTAACGCTCCCGGTCGTTATGATCCTCCCCCTCGCCCATATGACCAATTGCGGCCTTCACGGCAACGAAGATGGCCCGGACATTGATCAACGCCATCTGCTCGAAATCATGAAGCGGGTACTCGTCGATGCGACCAAGTTTGAGAATGCCCGCATTGTTGATGAGGATGTCGATCCGCCCAAATCGTTCAACCGTCTCACCCATCACACGACGGTCGCCGGTGATTTAGCGATGACGCGCTCGCAGTGGCTCATTAGAGGCGTCAAAATGACGGCCAACCGGCTGAGGTGTATCATCACGGCATGGAGGTGCACCGCCGCCTCCCCGATGGTACCTGGGTGTTCTTTTTGGACCATCCGTTTGGCGCCGAGCCCGACTGGGCGGTCAAGGTCCCGCCGCACAAGGAATAGGAGCAAGTCCGACCGCGGTTGGAACTCCTTATTTTTGCGTTGCCCTGTCGGGAGGGCAAGTTCAGCTTCGTCCTTGGATTGGAGGCTGTTCGGGCACTGATGGAGGAATAGATAATGAAGATCACGCAACATCTCTGGTTCGAGAAAGACATGGAACCTGCGGTTCGTTTCTACACGTCGCTGATTCCCGGCTCGTCGGTTGACTGGGTCTCGACCCTCCCGGCAGACAATCCAAGCGGGCCGGCCGGCAGCGTAAAACTTGCCGGTTTTACCCTTGGCGACCAGCGCTACATGGCTATCGAGGCAGGACCGCTCGACCCCTTCAACCACAGCTTCTCAATTATTATCGAGTGCGAGACGCAAGGCGAGATTGACCGCTTGTGGGACGCGTTGAAAGAGGGTGGCTCGACAGAGCAGTGCGGCTGGCTGCGGGATCGATGGGGCCTGTCCTGGCAGATTACCCCCAAGCGCCTCGGTGAACTGATGAGCGACCCAAACCAGGCAAAGGCCAAGCGCGTAGCAGAGGCCATGCTCAAGATGACGAAATTTGATATCGCCGGTCTGGAAGCCGCCGCAAGTGGCTGAACTTCCCAGGGGACGATTATCCGTTGAAGGGCCTGGAGTTTGAGCATCCTTCGTGCCGCAAGAGCGGGAGGACCCGGGGCCAAGCTTCACCAGGGCGGCAGGCCTCCTCTTTGCGAGGCGTTTATGGTTAATCTCCGGCAAATCCATATCGTCGATCCGGTCGGCGAAGCGAGCGGAACAAGACTTTGGCTTTATTGGCAAAGTTGACGACGGCGTTCCTCAATGTCTGCGCAAGAACCGAGGACGGCGGATAAGCGGTCTCGCAGGGATGGCGAGATAAGAAACAGGTTCGCGCGCGTTCCAGCTTTACGACGGAAAACGCTTGTCACTAACGCCAGGGAAATTTCTCAAGCAAGTATCTCTCGGTAGTGTTGAATTTCGAGCGAACAGGACTGCCTTGAGGCGGTCTTAGGCCGTCTTGCGGTTCACCCTTGGGGAGGCATAATATCGACCTCACTCGCTTGAGGATAACTCAATATGATGGGGGAGCTTCTACAACATCGTCGCCGCCGCATGATACCGGCCAGCCCTCGACGATTGATGACAGTCGCGAGGAGGGTGCGCGATTTTGGCACCGAGCGTTATCCGGAAGCATCCCGAAGGCGCTTGAGACAGGTGAACATCCTCAACAGCGTCTTGATTGCCGCATATTTTTTCTTTGCGGCGTTTTATACATTGGCGGACTTGAAATTGTTGGCTGTCGCGGTCCTGTTGAACGTCCCATTCTTCCTGGTGCCGCCCTTCCTCCACCGCTTAAGTGAGATTGCCGCCGCCACCTACATCGGTATCCATGCTGCATTTGCGTTTCTGCTCTTCTCGTTGATTGTTGGTTCGGCGGCCGGAATTCATTTCTGGCTGCTCGCAGCGAGTGGACTGATCGTTTTCTTCGGGACACAACGCATCTTCGCGGCAGCATCGCTCGTTTGTTTCATGCTCGGCATGTTTTTGGTTATCGAGTACTCGGTACCACGCTTCATTGAAACCGCTCCCGTCTCCCCATTCCTTGCCGCGACCATCAAGAGCGTCGCAGTGTTCGGAAGTACGTTCATAAGTGCCGGGTTTGTCTATTTAGCCATGCATATGGCCGACCAGGCCGAGACTGCGCTCGAATCTGAATATGCCCGCTCGGAAGCACTTCTGGGCAGTATCATGCCCACCAAGATTGCGGCGCGGCTGAAGCGCGATCCGCAAGCCACCATTGCGGAAAAATACGACCAAGTGACACTGGTCTTTGCGGACATCGTGAACTTTACGCCGAGGGCAAACCTGCTCGCGCCAGAAGATCTGGTCGCCTTCCTCAATCGAATTTTTTCAGCCTTTGATACGCTTGCTGAAAAACATGGTCTGGAGAAAATAAAGACCATCGGAGACGCATATATGGTCGCCGGCGGCCTTCCAGAGGCTCAAATCAGACAGGTCTCAACCGCCGCAGACATGGCGCTCGATATGTTGGCGGCAGTACGAATACTGAGCCTGGAGATGGGAGAAGAGATCTCCGTCAGGATAGGAATTCACACCGGTCCGGCAGTCGCTGGAGTGCTTGGCAAGCGTAAACTGTTTTATGACGTTTGGGGTGACACCGTAAACACCGCGGCGCGAATGGAGGCCTATGGTGTGCCGGGCCGGATTCAAGTTACCGAGGACGTCTATAAGCTCCTCGTTGATACATACGCATTTGAGACGAGAGGTGAGATCGAGGTAAAGGGCAAGGGTCGAATGCCTGTCTATTTCCTGCTAAGTGCGCATCTTAAGGAAAAGCCGCCATCGCTTTCATGACGTGCTGATCGCGACGAGTGCGCCCGCGCCGGAGACCGTGCCACTCCAGACTCGTAACCGAAACGTTCGCGCCAGCCCCTCCCATTGATGGCACGATCGTCTAACGCTCAGGATGCGACGCCGGGACTGAACATCTCGCGCATCTTCTCAAGATAGTGGTCTTCCGAGGTTGTCCAGCGCAAGTCGGCCACGAGTTTGGTGTCAGGTCCAGCCAGATAGCGGATCCTTTTCCCCTCCTCGGTCGCCGCTGCAAAGACCGTCTCAGCGACTTCCATTTCCGTGCAATATGGCGTCGGATAGCTGGTCATCCTTTCGAAATATGCCTGAGCAAACGACGCATAGTCCGCCGGGATCAGTCCCTGCATGCGCGCCCCGGTGTTGGCAACAAAGTTCGTCGTCGGGGCATAGCCCGGTTCAACAAGCCTGGCCTTGATTGCGAACTGGTCCAACTCATATGACAGTGATTCTGTGAAGCCCTCGACTGCGCATTTGCTCGCCGTATAGACAGCAACGAGTGGCATGGGGGCAATGCCAGCACTTGACGTTACGTTGATGATGATCCCATGACCTTGCTCGCGCATTTGCGGAATGACGGCACGGCAGGTTGAAAACACGCCAAATGTATTGGTCTCGAATATTTCGCGCACCCTCGTGTACGGGGTGGCTTCAACGGCTGAAGCCAAGCCAAGTCCGGCATTGTTTACCAGTACGTCGACGGCTCCAAAGGTCGCAACGCTGGCAACAATCGCCCTGCCGATGCTGTCGGCGTCTGTGACATCGAGCGGCAGCAGTTTCAGCCGCTCGGATGTCGTTGCGAATACGGTCGGATCGGGTCGACGCATCGTGGCGACGACATTCCAGCCACGATCAAGAAAGAATGTGGCTATTGCCTTGCCATAGCCCGACGAGGTTCCAGTGATGACGATAGTCTTGTTCATTGGGGTCTCCTTTTCAACTTCGCCTCCAGGATAGACACCGTGTTTAGGAGAAACTATAATCAGCTGTCGCATATTCATTATGGATCGTCCAAAAATGGATCCCTTCACCGACCTCATCGCATTGCTCCGCCCCTCCGCCGCGGTGTCAAAACCAATCACTGGGCGCGGCAAGTGGGGCGTGCGCTATGGTGCTTACGGCCTGCCGGGGTTTGCAATCGTGCTTGAAGGGCGATGCTGCCTATCGATCGACGGCAACGAACCCCTGCGCCTTGATCGCGGCGATTTCGTGCTACTGCCGTCCACTCCGGCGTTCGCACTTCTTAGTCAGCCCGATGCCGAATGTGTTCATGGCGAACCAACCGACACTCCCGTTCGCCACGGCGAACAGGAGGGTGAGCCTGATTTCAGGATGCTCGGGGGCAGCTTTCGCATCGAAATGGTCAACGCGCCGCTTTTGGTCACGCTCCTGCCCGGAGTAGTGCACATTCGTGCATCAGAGGGCGGTGCTGGTCGGCTTGCTCGCATCATCGACCTGATCATGGAGGAGTGTGCGTCCGATCATCCGGGTAGGGAAATCATCTTGCAGCGGCTTTTGGAAGTCATGCTTGTGGAGTCCCTGCGCTGGCGCAGCTTTGGCGAGGGCATGTTGCCGGCGGGATTGCTCCGCGGTATGCGCGACCCGGTCCTGGCAGGGGTGCTGCGGGCGTTACATTCCGATGTTCGCGCCGGATGGACAGTGGCCGAGCTTGCAGGACTTGCCCGCATGTCGCGCTCGGCCTTCGCGGCGCGGTTCACTCAGACTCTCGGCTGTGCGCCCATCGAATATTTATCCCGATGGCGCATGGCGTTGGCCCAGGATGCCCTGAGCAGAGGCGCAAGGTCACTTGACCGACTTGCCGACGAGATCGGCTATGAATCGGCCAGTGCCTTCAGTACTGCGTTTCGCCGACGCGTCGGTTGCTCACCGGGCATGTTCGCGCGCTCCCATCAGGCCCAGCCGAGAGCTCCTCGCGCCTTAATTAGTCGCAATAGATCTGGCACAGAAGCGTAGTCATTCCGCGCTTCTTACCAGCAGCGGACTTTGCGGGTGACGACCGACTTCAAGGCGTCGTCACCGTTACCCTGCCCCTCATGTTCGGGTGAAATCGGCAGTAGTATTCCACCGATTGGTCCCCGTCCAAAATCAGGCTGGCGGATTTACCCGCCGGTATCAGAACATCCCAGCCCCCTTTTACCGTAGCGGTGTGGTCCAGAATGTCCTTGTTGATCCATTCGATCGTGTCGCCAACCTTTGCGTTGAGGATTCTCGGGGAGAAAACCAGCTTGTCGATCGTGACCTGAATGGTTTCAGCCTTTGCAGTTGCGCCGGTCATGCTAAGCGCAACAACAAAACCGATCCACGGAAGCCGGGCGTACACCATAACTTAATCCTCATTTAAGTTCCGAGGCGACGTGCTCGGCATGCTGTTCATGGCCCTGGAATATTTTCAGACCCGTCTCAAGCAGGCTCTTAAGGTCGGCATTGGTTGCAGAAGGGATGAGGAGTGTTTTGAGTGCACCATTCACCTGCTTGTGGTAAGCGACCTCATTGTCGACATAGGCCTTGTCAAACGCTGCGCCACTAAGTTTGGCAAGTTTGTCTCGTTTGGCGGCGGCCGCCTTGGTCAGGCTACGGCTGGTATCATTGTCTTCGGGCGTGACTTTCAGCTTCTTGACCAGATCAAGTGCCTGCTTGTTCACGGCTTCATGGTCGCGAACCATATCATTGGCAAAGCCGACGACATTCTTGTTCTTCGATTTCTTGATTGCCTGCTGTGCTGCTTCGATGTCGATCGTGCCCGCCGTATAGGCGATATGCGCGATCTGGGGATCGGTTGGCTTGTCAGCTCCTTGCGCCAAAGGCGCGCCACCAAACAGAATGAATGCTGCAACCGTAGCTGTTTTGCGAGAAAGCATGGATATCCTCCTTTGCCCTGCCGAATGGCGAGCATCTATTTCAATGGGCAATTATTGGATGTCCGTGAGTGGAAACGGTTCCTTAAGAATTATTCTGGAAAGCCGAGCCGCTTTATGACTGCAGCCGTCAGCCTTTCGCACCGCTGTCCAGCAAACGGAAACGCATCAAGCATCACCGGTCCGATCTCCTCGTCCAATTGCTTGCGCACGAGGCGCCTGGCCCGATGAAGCCGCGTCTTCACCGTTTGCGGACGAATATCAAGGAGCCTAGCCGTTTCGTCGATGCTCAGACCCTCGATCACCCGGGCGACGAAGACGATCCGGTAGGTGTTGGGCAGTTTATCTGTTGCCTTTTCAACGAGCTGCAGTAACTGTCGCTGTGCCATCGTCCGCTCCGGATCGTCGGTTGCCCTCAGTGGAAACTGAATGACCTTGGTGTCCTCAACACATCGCGCCGCAACAGCAGTCGTTCGTCGCTGCTTGCGCAACCGGCCAAGCGCTTCGTTGATCACAATGCGGGAAAGCCAGGTGGCGAGTGACGAGTCGCCGCGAAAGCTATCCAGATGCGCAAAGGCCCTTACGTAGGCTTCCTGGACGATATCTTCAGCTTCGGCATCATTTCGCACGATGCCCCGGGCAATCCGGTAAAGCTGGCGGTTGTGTGCTCGCATAATTGCGCGGAAGGCATCGCCGTCACGGGTTAGGGCATGTCGGACGAGCTGAAGGTCGCCCACCCGAGCCGGTAGCGTACATTCCTTTGTTGAAATTGCGGGCATCAGTAACCTCCTCGGCCTTTTAGATGCCGCTCGCGCAAAAAGGTTTCCACATTTGGCGGTTATTCGCAATGCGAGAGCCGGTATTGGGATCGGCGGCGCTGCGGCTCTTATGCGAGGCGGGCGGATGGGACGACCGAATTTGCCTTGTCACGAACCGTTCGGGATTTCGTCCACATTGATCTCACTTCGCCTTTTCCGTAACGAAACGCCTGAAAGCCTCCAGGGTCTCCGGACTGACATGGTGTTCGATGCCCTCGGCATCAATCCTTGCCGTCTCGATACCGATGCCGATCGCGCATAGAAACGATTCAACAATCTGATGGCGCTCGCGGCTCTGTTCGGCGAGCTGTTTGCCAATATCCGTCAGGAAAATGCCGCGATATCGCCGCTGCTGGATATAGCCGTCCACAGCTAGCCGCTTTAGCATTTTTGCGACCGTTGGTTGGGCGACGCCAAGGCGAAGCGCTATATCGACTTGCCGGGCCTCCCCCCCATCTTCGATAAGATCGGCGATAAGTTCGACGTAATCCTCAACCAGCTCTGTCCGACGGTTATTACGGGTACGCCGGAAGCTTTCCATATGTGTGCTGGCATCAACGAGCAAACTTTCGGAATCGCTGAAGGCCTTGTCCTCTGCACGCATTAGAACTTCACTTTGCGAACGTTTTGAACGAGCCACTTGTATAACATAGCCATTGCTATTGTTCCATCGCGCCCGAAAACTTCTACACCACTTGGATGGGCCGCTACAGCGCGAGCATAGCCCTTGCTATATTATCAGCACAGTGCTCTACTTCATTTAAAGTGCTAATGAAAAGCGGGTTGCCAAGGAGCCAGGGGTGGCTTCGTTGGAAAGATAGGGAATACCCCACCACAGCGAGTCCGGGTCATCGTTCAGTGCCATTGGATTTCACAACCAGCCAATTCACAGCCAGGGGCTTAATCATGGTGAGCGGTCAAAAAGTGAGCGGTCAAAAACAACTTTTCAAAGGCGCAGTGTTCATTTGGATCGTGTCAGGCATGGTTACGCTATGGGTGATCGGCTGGTTATTGCAGTAGGACAAGGCGAACTGCGCGATCGCTGGACAAATTTATCCGACATATCAGCTATTGATCGGTTCACCTTCGGGGGCGCCGCGGCGGAGTTTGTCGGGAAGCCGTTCCCCGATGGGTGTGAATTCCAGTGAACCCGAATTGATGCAAAAGCGCTCCCCGGTCGGCGGCGGCCCGTCCGGAAAGACATGACCTTGATGCGCACCGCAGCGAGAGCAAATGATCTCCTTCCTGACCATACCATAGCGGGTATCTCGAATACGCCGCAGATGATCTTGAGCGAACGGCGCGGTGAAGCTCGGCCAGCCGGTACCGCTTTCAAACTTTGCGACCGCTTTGAACAGCGGCAACCCGCACAAGCGGCACGTATAGAGCCCTACCCGTTTCTCATAAAGGAAAATACCGCAGAACGGAGCCTCTTCGCCATGTTCGAGCAGTAATTGCCGCTCATCCGCGCTGAGGTATGCCACCAGCGCCCGCATCTGTTCCCGCGTGGGAGGGGTTAAATCGAAACGCATCTCCAATATGATAGGCATCGTATAACTCCTTGTCGATGCAGCATGCGTGCCAACAGATGCATCACTTGTCATGCCGATATTGGCCTATTGGCCTGCATTTATTGCCGGACGGCGTCACCATTGGCATCGCCCGCTCGCCTGGCTTCAGCGCAGCGACGGCGACCCTGTTCAGAGTTCCGTAGTGATCAGCGCCGGCTGTTCTCAAGTGCGATACGATTGCGCCGGTAGCATCTCGTGTGCTCTTTGGATGTGGCCACGTAAAATTACACGCCATGATGCTTACAACAGGAGGAAGCGGCGTGCCTTACGCTCTAATGATCGTTTCCGGCTATGTGAACGGGCAAATACGCCCGATAACATCTGTTGCCATGCCGCGGAGTATGTCCTCAAGAGGCCAAGATTGGCCGTTCCAGCGCTGCGCTCATTCTATCTGGCGCTGACACTTTTGGAAGCTCACCTGCCTCCAGCATCTCGGCGGCCTTGGCATAGCCGCCGCCCATTCCGTCCAGAAAATGCAAATGCGAATCCGGACTGCCAGAAGGCACCAGACAGGTCATGAGTGCATGGGACTGTCGATGCAATCCGAAGTTGATCTCTCCACGTGCCTTTGCTGCAACAAGGATGGCTTCAACATCTTGGATTTGTCGCGGTGTGCAGTCGAGTGTCAGGCGCAAACCGTCATCGTATTTGCAAAAATCCGAATTGGAGGCAATCTCCGACCACATTTTCGCATCGATATATTTCTGGCTGTCTTTAGGGCTCGCGATCCTAGTGGGAACCGGATGAGACTGGCGCGGTTCAGGATTAAAAACGGCAAGCACGCGTCTGGCCAGCGTGGCGAAGACTTCGGGCCGCGTAGATTCATAGGGCTCTACAAGCAGCGATAAAATCTCGCCCCGCCGACTGGGAAAGGGCGCCCATTCGCACGTAAGTCCAGTCAAGTCCGGCTTCGCAGTATCTTTGCCGTGCTTTACCAGATAGCGCCCGTTCTTGATCTGCTGCTCCGCCCATTTGACGCCTCCCCCAGCAAACATTGCATAGGTCGCATTTTCCGAGGCTGCATAGCGGGCAATTTTCACGTCGCGCCCCTTGGCGCGTATTTCGCCGACAGACAACAGGCCAATTCGCAGATCGAGTTCAAGGTCACTCCTTGCAAAGCTGGCCACCTTTCGCATCACCGACGTTGCCGTCATCACGCTGTGGGGCGGCAATGCCAATGCGGCCCCATCTCCCCGAAACACAAACGGGAAATCGAATGAACCAAGGGCGTTGCCGAGCGCGGCAATAATGGTCGCACCTGCAAAGTTGACGTCTTCATAGCGTCCCGACGTGATCGCAGACGTTGAATCAACGACGTCCGTTATCCCGATGAGCCAATCGTCAGGCAAGGGCTCATAGATGGCTGGGTCGAGTACGCGCGAGAACTCAGTATAGGCTTTGCGCGGGTGCATGAGGCTATTGATGACCATCGCGTGTTCTCCTGATCGGCGGCTAACCGGCACGTCTGGCTTTATGCCTTTGCGTGGTGCGCGGATCTTCAGCGTTGCTCGTGCAAAGGGCGTCTGGCCCGCCCGCTTGCGAGCAGGCCAAGCCGCTTCGGTTTCAGATGAGATTGGTCGCAACATCAATGTTGCCGTGCACCGCCTTGGAGTACGGGCAGATGCCATGCGCCGCCTCGAGCAGTTCCCGGGCAAGTGCGCGGTCGATACCTGGCACGCTGACGTTAAGGCGTGCCCGCAGGAAGTAGGAGCCGTCATCGACGTTCAGATCGATCTCGGCATCAACTCCAGAGCCAGCCGGAAGTTTAACGTTTCTTTGGGCGGCGGCAGCCTCGATCGCGCCCATGTAGCAGGCGGACCAGGCGGCGCCAAAAAGGTTTTCGGCGGCAGGATGCGGCTGCGAAAGCTTGATATCGAGCTTGCCGTCGCTGCTGCGCGCGCTGCCGTCGCGCCCGCCCTTGTTGTGCGTCTTGCCTGTGAACAGGAGCTTCTCAGTCATGGTGAAACCCTTTCGTTTCCAATTTAGATCGTATCCGATTAGCTCGGACGCGATGCAAATACATTGGGCGAGTCGCCTTGTCAATACCCTTGCGATTTAATCGCATACGATTTATATGGGAGGAACAAGGATTACTTCATCGGAGGTGCCATGCCTGTTTCCCAAACAGCAACGAGCCCGGATTTACCCACGCGCTCTCCAGTCTCGGCCCCCATAGAGGGCCGGAAGCTTGCAAATTTCCTGTGCTTCGCAGTTTACTCGGCGAACCTGGCCTTTGGTCGCGCGTATAAGCCAATTTTGGACAAGCTTGGCCTGACATATACCCAGTACATCACCCTGGTTGCGCTCGCTGAAGAGAGTGAGGTAACCGTTGGTGCGCTCGGTGAAAAGCTGTTCCTCGAATCCAACACGCTAACGCCCATTCTCAAGAAGCTTGAGGCAGCAGGTTATCTGCAACGTCGCCGCGATCCTGCCGACGAACGGCAGGTGCGCGTGAGCCTGCTGCCCAATGGACACAGTCTTCTTGAAGCGGTACCTGGCGCATCACTAATGGATGCCACCGGGCTCGGCGAGGATTTCCCAGTGGTGCAAAAGTCGGTGACGAGGCTGCGCGATAATCTCCTGCACGCTGCGCACGCCGGATCGGAAAAACCATGATCGTACCCGCCCTGTCACCGGCGCGCGCCTGACCCTTGGCGCCGGCAAAGCGAAAGTTGGCGGCGAAAACTGCACTATGTTCCCGCGCCGGCTGACGCGGTCGCCTATGTCCTCGAAAACTCACTTGAATATCGGCCTGAAGGCACCTGTGACCCTCAAGCCGGGTGAGGCCCGTTGTTCGTTCCCGCAGCCAACCACGCGGGCGAAGGACGTTGGCGCCTGCAAAGCGTCGGAGCTCGCCACATATATCGTCAAGAAAGTTCCGCCTCGTCGTACCAACGGTCTGGCGCACGCGTCTACCAACGCAACGCAACAAAAGGCGCGAGCAATGGCCCCGTGTGCTTCGGCGCCAAGCGGCGCCACGAGGTCGGTGCCGCGGCGGCAAATGGCGTGCCCGGCCATCCGGCCCCTCAACTTCGTGTTGGGTCACCTGCCCAATCGCGCTCACTGTCCGGCAGTGTGGCGGAATGAAGCATTGCACAATATAGGGGCATGCGTAAAAATTTGGCATGCAGACTGCGCTGTCCATCATTATTTTTGACGAGAACCGTATACGCGCCTCAATCATCGAGGAAGGCTTGCGCGAGGCAGGTCACGATCAGGTTGTCGTTCTCAACGATATTGTCGGTTTGGCACGGCAGATCGAACTTATCCGTCCGGATGTCATTGTCATCGATATCGAGACGCCGAACCGCGACATGCTGGAGCACCTGTTTCAGCTGACGCGATCCGTGCGCAAACCAATTGCTATGTTCGTCGACAGTTCTGATACCTCGTCGATCGAAGCCGCCGTTGAAGCTGGCGTTTCTGCCTATGTCGTTGATGGTTTGAAGAAGGAGCGGGTGAAGCCAATTCTGGATATGGCCGTCAGCAGGTTCAAGGCCTTCAGCCGGCTCCAACAGGAGCTTGCCGATGCTAGGAGCGCACTCGAGGAGCGTAAAATCATCGAGCGCGCCAAGGGTATTTTGATGAAATCGCGCAAATTGTCCGAAGACGAGGCCTATGGGCTGCTGCGCCAAACGGCGATGAACGAAAAGAAAAAGCTGGCTGACATTGCGCAAAGTATTGTCATGGCTGCCGCCATTCTCGGAAGTTAGGAGCAATGCGATGAGTTTCCTTGGGACCGATCAAGCTGATGGCAGCGGCCTTGCCGCGCCGGCTGCCACTGGCCGCGGGAGTGCTCGCGTGGTACGCGCTGGCTTCATTCCGCTTGTCGATGCGTCCGTGTTGATTGCTGCGGCCGAATTCGGCTTTGCAGCACGCGAAGGGATTCAACTCGACCTCGTCAAGGATGTCTCGTGGGCCAATATCCGCGACCGTTTGGCCTTTCGACAGTTCGATGTTGCCCACATGTTGGCACCGATGACCGTTGCCTCGATGCTCGGGCTTGGATCAAACCCCTCCCCGGCCATCACGCCATTTTCCCTCGGTCGAGGCGGTAATGCCATTACCCTTTCCGTGCAACTCTTCCGGCGGATGCAGTCTAGCGCCGCTCTCACCGGTAACGAGAACGCATTGACAAATGCGCGGGCGTTGAAGCTGGTCATTGACGAGATGCGGCAACGGGGTGAAGCGCTGCCGGTCCTCGGCATGACCTATCCTTTCTCGTCGCATAATTACGAATTGCGCTACTGGCTTGCCGCAGGGGGAATCCACCCGGACCGCGATGTCAAACTTGTGGTCGTCCCGCCGCCGATGACGTCGGACGCCCTGTCGGCGGGCGCAATTGATGGTTTCTGCGTCGGCGCTCCGTGGAACATGGTTGCCGTATCGCGAGGCGTTGGCCGCATTGTTGCTGTCAAGGAAGACATTTGGCCGTCCAGTCCGGAAAAGGTGATGGGCATGCGCCCGCAATGGGCTGAGCAGCACCCGGAAACCCTGGCTCGCCTGATTATCGCGCTCGATCGCGCCGCTGCCTGGTGCGATATCCATGACAATCGGCGTGTCCTGGCGGAAGTTCTTGCCGAACAGCGCTATCTGGATGCGCCCGCCGAAATCGTTCACAGCGTTCTTCTTGGGAAGTTCGTCATCGATCCAGATGGAACCGAAAGAACCGTGCCGGGCTATTTCTCGTTTCATGACGATGCTGCGAACTTCCCCTGGACCAGCCAGGCGCAGTGGATTTTCAGCCAGATGGTTCGCTGGGGCCAGGTGCCCTATTCGCGCGCCAACGCCGAAAAGGTGCGCTTGGCATATCGACCGGACCTCTACCGCAATGCCTTGGCGGGAAGCCCATCGTTACCCAAGGTTGACATGCGGATCGAGGGTGGCTCCGACGACGGTTTCATTGATGGTGCCATATTCGATGCTGTGAAAATCCCGACCTATCTTGCGCAGTTCGACATTCGGTCTGACGCGTCCGATGCGGGCAAAATCGAAGAAATTTAGTCTGCTCCATCTTTGTGCATTGCACAAAAATTCAGCATACGATGGCTGCGATTTGCACAAATGTCTTGTCCGGCAGGACTGAGCTGCAGAGTGCGTATTTCGAGAATTATGCATAAATTACAGTAGTCTATAAAATTTATCGACGAGTTGGCACGCTCGTTGCATTGCAAAAGCGTTCCGTCAACGACGACGGAACCGCGAGCACCGCCATCGGGTGCTTTCAAAGACATCGACGTCGCTTGGATGAGTTCATTGGCCGATTACCGGCAATGCTCTCTGTCCAGCGGCGTTTTTTTGTTTCTGCACGGCTGCGGCCGGCGCGACGCAGGGGAAAGCAATGAAAGATATTCTGTCGACTGGCATGCAAAGACGAAAGCTTCTGAAAGCCGGGGGTTCCCTCGCGCTCTTCGCCGCAGCACGATCACTCCTTCCGGGCGGCGCCTACGCGGCGGCAGCCGGACCAGAGACGACGAAAGCGACATTGGGTTTTATCGCCCTTACCGATTCAGCACCCCTGATCGTCGCCAAGGAGAAGGGCCTGTTTGCAAAATATGGCATGCCGGATGTCGAAGTGGTCAAACAAGCCTCATGGGGCACCACGCGTGACAATCTTGTGCTGGGTTCGCAAGGAAACGGTATCGACGGCGCCCATATCCTCACGCCCATGCCCTACCTGATCAGTACCGGCAAGGTGACACAGAACAACCAGCCCTTGCCCATGGTCATCCTTGCGCGCCTCAATCTCGACGCTCAAGGGATATCCGTTGCTGCATCCTATAAGGATCTGAGGGTTGGGACCGATGCGGGTGTGCTGAAGGAAGCCTTTGCCAAGAAAAAGGCTGAAGGCGCGCCCGCCAAGGCGGCCATGACCTTCCCCGGCGGCACGCACGATCTATGGATCCGCTATTGGCTCGCTGCCGGTGGTATAGACCCCGACAAGGATCTCGAGACGATTGTCGTTCCGCCGCCGCAGATGGTGGCCAACATGAAAGTCGGCACGATGGACTGCTTCTGCGTGGGGGAACCGTGGAATGCCCAATTGGTCAATCAGGGCATCGGCTATACCGCGCTGAACACCGCCGAACTTTGGGCTAATCACCCGGAAAAATCCTTCGCGCTGCGTGCCGATTGGGTAGAGAAAAATCCCCTTGCAACCAAAGCACTTCTTATGGCCGTGCTCGAGGCACAGCAGTGGGCTGACGATATGGCCAACAAGGACGAACTCGCAACCATCGTTGGCAAGCGGGCCTGGTTCAACGTGCCCACGACCGACATAGCCGGGCGCCTCAAGGGCGACTACGACTACGGCCTGGGTCGCGTGGATACCGCCAGTCCACACCTGATGAAGTTCTGGCGTGATAACGCATCCTATCCATTCCAGAGCCACGAAGCCTGGTTCCTTACCGAGAATATCCGTTGGGGCAAGTTTGCCCCCGACACCGACGTCAAGGCATTGGTGAGCAAGGTCAATCGTGAGGATATCTGGCGCGATGCGGCAAAGGCGCTCGGAGTGGCTGCCTCGGACATTCCGGCCTCGACATCGCGCGGCCCCGAGACGTTCTTTGACGGCAAGGTTTTCGATCCGGACAGTCCCCAGACCTATCTCGCCAGCCTCGACATCAAGCGTTTTGTCTAAAGGAATCTTCATGACCGTCAGCCCCGCCCGCATCAATACGCAGCACCGGCCCCGGACACAGGCAAAGGTCTTAACCTTGGCCACGCCTCCATCGACCGCAACGCGCAGAGCGTTCCCGAAATGGCTCTCGTCGCTTGCCGGCCATGCCCTGCCACCGCTGGTCACGGCTCTGTTTCTCCTCGCGCTTTGGGAAATAATCTGCTCATCGCCAACAGCGAGCGTTCCCCCGCCGTCGCGCGTCGTCTCTGAAACCTGGGAACTCATTGCCCATCCGTTCTATGTCGGGCAAGGCGTCGATCAAGGGCTGTTCTGGCACATTCTCGCGAGCCTCAGGCGCGTCGCGCTCGGCTACGGCCTGGCAGCGCTTACCGGCATTGCGCTTGGAACACTCGTTGGGCAAAGCCAGTGGGCTATGCGCGGCCTTGATCCGATATTCCAGGTCCTGCGCACGGTTCCACCCCTTGCCTGGCTGCCCCTGTCTCTGGCGGCATTCAAGGATGGCAATCCGTCGGCGATCTTCGTGATCTTCATCACGGCCATCTGGCCGATCATCATCAATACGGCCGTGGGCATTCGCAATATTCCGCAGGATTACCAGAATGTTGCACGCGTGTTGCGTCTAAATCAGTTCGAGTATTTCACCAAGATCATGATCCCGGCCGCCGCACCCTATATCTTCACGGGGCTGCGCATAGGCATCGGATTGTCCTGGCTTGCAATCGTCGCAGCCGAAATGCTCATCGGCGGTGTCGGCATCGGCTTCTTCATCTGGGACGCTTGGAACTCCTCGCGCATCAGCGACATCATCCTGGCGCTCGTCTACGTCGGCATCGTTGGCTACCTGCTCGACCGCGCCATAGCCTTTATTGCCAAAATCGTCACCCGCAACACCGCGAACGCCTGAGGAGCCAGTCATGTCAAAACCCTATCTCTCGCTTGAACAGATCGACATGGTATTTTCCCGCGGCGGCGCCATTACGCCGGTCCTGGCCCAGGTGTCGTTGACCGCCCACAAGGGCGAGTTCATTTCCATCATCGGCCATTCTGGGTGTGGGAAATCGACCCTGCTCAATATCGTGGCGGGTCTGACCGAAGCGACACGTGGCGTTGTCTTTCTTGAAGGTAACGTCGTTGATGCGCCCGGTCCCGATCGAGCCGTCGTCTTCCAGAACCACTCGCTGCTCCCATGGCTGACGGTCTACGAGAATGTGCGCCTGGCGGTCGACAAGGTGTTCTCGCCAACAAAAAACAAGGCTGAGCGGCACGAATGGACCATGCGCAATCTCGAGTTGGTGCAAATGGTCCACGCCAAGGACAAGCGTCCCTCGGAAGTTTCAGGCGGTATGAAACAGCGCGTCGGCATTGCCCGGGCGCTGGCCATGGAACCCAAAGTCCTGCTTCTTGATGAGCCGTTCGGCGCGTTGGATGCGCTCACGCGCGCGCACCTGCAGGATCAGGTCATGCAGATTCACGCTGAACTCGCCAACACGGTACTGATGATTACGCATGACGTGGATGAGGCCGTGCTTCTTTCAGACCGGATCGTCATGATGACCAACGGTCCTTCGGCAAAGATCGGCGAGATACTGGATGTCGCGCTCGCACGCCCACGCCGGCGCATCGAGCTTGCCTCGGATCCCACCTACAATCGCTGTCGGTCCGCCGTCTTGAAGTTCCTTTATGAACGCCATCGCCTCGTGGAGGCTGCGTAAGATGGGTGAAACTGCCAAGAAACAGAAACTGGTCGTTGTCGGAAATGGAATGGCGCCGGGCCGGGCCCTGGAGCATCTATTCGAATTGGCGCCCGATGCATATGACGTCACGATCTTCAACGCCGAACCGCGCGTCAATTACGACCGCATCATGCTTTCGCCGGTGCTGTCCGGTGAAAAGGAATTTGAGGAGATCATCATTCATGGTGATGGCTGGTACATCAAACATGGCATCACCCTCTACAAGGGCCACAAGATCGTCGGGATCGATCGTGAAGGCAAGACGGTCACTTCTGATGCGGGAACGACGGTACCCTATGACAAGCTTCTGATCGCCACCGGCTCGGTTCCGTTCGTTCTTCCCGTTCCTGGTAACGGCTTGCCGGGCGTGTTGACGTACCGCGATCTGGATGACGTCAACGCCATGCTGCTTGCCGCCCAATCGCGTGCGCGGGCCATCGTCATTGGAGGTGGTCTGCTCGGACTTGAAGCGGCGGCCGGCCTGAAGTCGCGTGGCATGGATGTCACTGTTTTGCACATCATGCCCACCTTGATGGAACGACAGCTTGATCCCGCTGCAGGTTACCTCCTGGAGCAAGCCGTCGAACAGCGCGGCATCCGCGTCATGACCAAGGCAAGTACGAAGGAGATCGTCGGTACCAGGAAGGTCGAGGGCGTCGTGCTGGCCGACGGAACAACGCTCATCGCCGATCTCGTGGTCATGGCGGCGGGTATCCGTCCGAACGGTACACTTGCCAGGGAGGCAGGGCTCGCGGTCAACCGGGGGATCGTCACCGACGCAGGCATGCACACCTCTGACCCGGATATCTTCGCCATTGGCGAATGTGCCGAAGTTGGCGGCCAGTGCTATGGCCTGGTTGCGCCGCTCTATGAAATGGCGCGCGTCGTGGCCGCGCAGCTTGCAGGAAATGCAGATGCGGCCTTCGTGCATAGCGATACACCGACCAAGCTCAAGGTCACGGGCATTAACCTCTTTTCCGTCGGCGATCTTTCCGAGGGTGAAGACAGGCAGGAGATCGTCTTGCGTGACGCGGCGGCGGGCGTTTACAAGCGCCTCGTTCTGAAGGATGACCGTATCATCGGTACCGTTCTTTACGGCGAAACATCCGACGGCCCGTGGTTCCACGATCTAACGAAGAAGCGCACCGATATTTCGCAGATGCGCGATACGCTGATCTTCGGCCAGTCCTATCAGGGAGGGGCCCCGTTGGACCCTATGGCGGCCGTTGCAGCCTTGCCAGATGATGCTGAGATCTGCGGCTGCAACGGCGTATGCAAGGGTAAGATTACCGGCGCCATAACAGGCAAGGGACTGACGTCACTTGACGCCGTTCGTGCTAACACCAAGGCGTCTGCGTCCTGCGGCACCTGTACCGGCCTTGTCGAACAACTGTTGTCATTGACACTGGGCGATGCATATAACCCGGCGGCCGTCACGCCCATGTGCAGTTGCACGGACCTAGGCCATGATGATGTGCGCCGACTGATCAAGGCAAAGAAGCTGAAATCGATCCCCGCTGTCATGCAGGAACTGGAATGGAAAACGTCCTGCGGCTGTGCCAAATGCCGCCCGGCTCTCAATTACTATCTCGTTGCCGATTGGCCCGACGAATATGCCGATGACTACCAGTCACGCTTCATCAATGAGCGCGTTCATGCCAATATCCAGAAGGATGGCACCTACTCGGTCGTGCCACGCATGTGGGGAGGCATGACCTCCTCGAAGGAATTGCGCGCCATCGCTGACGTGGTGGACAAGTTCCACATACCGGCCGTCAAGGTGACCGGTGGCCAGCGTATCGACATGCTCGGCATCAAAAAAGAGGACCTGCCGGCGGTATGGGCCGATCTCGGCAGGGCCGGTTTCGTTTCCGGCCAAGCCTACGCAAAGGGCCTGCGTACCGTAAAAACCTGCGTCGGTTCCGACTGGTGTCGATTCGGAACACAGGATTCAACGGGCCTCGGCATTCGCATCGAGAAATTCATGTGGGGATCCTGGACCCCTGCCAAGGTGAAGATGGCCGTATCCGGCTGTCCGCGCAACTGCGCCGAGGCCACCTGCAAGGACGTCGGCATCATCTGCGTCGACTCCGGCTTCGAAATTCATTTTGCCGGCGCAGCCGGCCTCGACATCAGGGGCACGGAGGTTCTTGGCTTGGTCAAGTCGGAAGACGAAGCCCTGGAGCACGTCGTTGCTCTGACGCAAATGTATCGCGAACAGGCGCGCTACCTTGAACGCATCTACAAATGGGCAAAGCGTATCGGCGTTGATGAGATCCGGCGGCAAATCATGAACGATGCGACGAAGCGCAAGGCCTATTTCGATCGATTTGTCTTCAGCCAGACATTTGCGCAGGTCGATCCCTGGTCCGAACGCGTGTCAGGCCTCGACAAGCACGAATTCCGGCCCATGGCGAGCGTCGGATACCAAGAGGCAGCGGAGTAAGGCGATGAGCGACTGGACCCTTATCGGAACGATCAATGATATCCCGCGCCGCGGCGCCCGTTGCGTCGTCACGCCGCAAGGGAAGATTGCGGTGTTTCGCACCCAGAAAGACCAGGTCTTCGCCATCGACGATCACTGCCCGCACAAGGGCGGCCCGTTGAGTCAAGGCATCGTCCATGGGGCTGCAGTGACCTGCCCGCTCCATAACTGGGCGATCTGCCTTGAGACGGGCAAGGCACTCGGTGCCGATGAAGGCAGCGTCAAGACAATCGAGATCAGGCTTGATGGCGAACGCATTCTCGCCCGGCTCGAACACGTGGCCATGGCAGCAGAATAAAATGGAGAGTGAGCGCCAGGAGACTGTCCGGACTACCTGTCCCTATTGCGGGGTGGGGTGCGGTGTTCTCGCCACAAGCGACGAGAACGGAGCAATTAGCATTGCAGGTGACCCCGAGCATCCGGCCAATTTCGGGCGTCTTTGCTCAAAGGGCTCCGCCCTTGGCGAAACCATCGACCTCGAAGGGCGGCTTTTGAAACCGCACATTGCGGGAAAGCCGGTTTCCTGGGACAGAGCGCTCGCCTTGGTTGCGAACCGCTTTTCAGCCGCCATAGCCGAGCACGGTCGAGACAGCGTTGCTTTCTATGTCTCAGGTCAGCTTCTGACCGAAGACTATTATGTGGCTAACAAATTAATGAAAGGCTTCATCGGGTCGGCCAATATCGACACGAACTCCAGGCTATGCATGTCATCTTCGGTGGCAGGCCATCGCCGCGCTTTCGGCTCCGATACAGTACCTGGCTGCTATGAGGACCTCGAGGCGGCCGATCTGGTCATTCTGACCGGCTCCAATCTCGCATGGTGCCACCCGGTGCTCTACCAGCGCATCGCCGCCGCCAAGGCGAAGCGGCCGGACATGCGGATCATACTGATCGACCCGCGAAGAACAATGACTGCCGATCTCGCCGACATGCATTTGAAGATACGGCCCGACGGCGACACAGCGCTGTTCATTGGTCTTTTCGGCTATCTCTTTAAAGAAGGCGCGATCGACCGGGACTATGTCGATTGTCACACCAAGGGGTTTGACGCGGCGCTTGCCATAGCCAAGAAGCATGATCTGCGCAGTATTGCAGCGCGGACGGGGGTGTTGCCCGGGGAGCTGCGCGATTTCTTCGAGCTCGTTGCCCGGACCGAACGCTACGTGACGGTCTATAGCCAGGGCGTCAACCAATCCGCCGGGGGGACAGATAAGGTCAACGCGATCATCAATTGTCATTTGGCTACAGGCCGGATCGGGAAACCGGGAATGGGGCCTTTTTCGGTGACCGGCCAACCCAATGCCATGGGTGGCCGCGAAGTTGGCGGCCTCGCCAACATGTTGGCCGCTCACATGGATCTTGAAAACCCAGACCATCGACGACTGACGCAGGACTTCTGGTCGTCTCCTGCAATAGCGGCAACGCAGGGGTTGAAAGCGGTCGAACTTTTCAAGGCGGTGCGCCGTGGCAAGATAAAAGCATTGTGGATCATGGGGACCAATCCGGTGGTTTCAATGCCACAAGCCGATCTGGTTGTTCAGGCACTGAAGGCCTGCCCCTTCGTTGTCGTCTCGGACATCGAGGCGCACACAGACACGACTGCCCATGCGCATGTGTTGTTGCCGGCCGCGGGTTGGGGCGAAAAGAGCGGAACAGTAACCAATTCCGAACGCAGGATCAGCAGGCAACGGTCCTTCCTTCCCTTGCCTTTGGAGGCAAGGCCAGACTGGTGGATCATCAGCGAGGTTGCGCGGCGCATGGGATTTGAGCAAGGCTTCGCTTATGATAGCCCGGCCGAGATATTTGCCGAGCATGCCGCCCTGTCGGGATACAGGAACACAGGCGATCGGGATTTCGATATCAGCGATTATGCCGCCCTGTCCGACGCCCATTACGATTCCCTTCAGCCATTTCAATGGCCGCGAAAGGCCGGACAATCGCCATCACAAGCGCGCTTTTTTGCCAACGGAGATTTCTTTACGCCGGACCGTCGCGCCCGTCTCGTGCCCGTTGAGCCGATAAAGATCGAGGCAGCAGATCCACGCTATCCTTTTACGCTCAATACGGGACGTGTCCGCGATCATTGGCATACGATGACGCGCACCGGCAGGAGTGCACGGCTTTCCGGGCATTTCGCTGAACCATTTGCCGAAATTCATCCGCTTGATGCGGCGGAATACGGGATCAATGACGCGGGATTGGTGAGGGTCCGAAACGAGCACGGCACGATCATTCTGCGGGCGCTTTTGACCGACCGGCAGGTGCGAGGCAATATCTTCGTGCCGATGCACTGGAATGACCTGTTTGCCAGCAATGCGCGGGTCGACAGCCTGGTCGCCTCCAACGTTGATCCGCTGTCGGGTCAGCCGGCGCTGAAGATGGCAAAGGTCGCAATCGCCGCTTTTCATGCAAGCTCATATGGCTTTGCAGTTCTGCGGCAAAAACCAAAAATACAAAGCGATTATTGGGCCCATGCAAGAACCCTTGGCGGTTTTAGAGTAGAATTTGCCACGTCGCTTGAGCCTGGCGACTGGAGCGATTTTGCCCGAAAGCTCTTCCAGGCAAGTTCTGATATTCCGCTGCTTGCCTATCACGACCATCAGGGCGGGCAGCATCGCATTGCCGCCTTTTTAAACAACACACTGATTGGCGCTCTTTTTGTCGCGCGCGAGCCGGTGACAGTGTCACGCAGCTGGGCAAGTGAACAGCTAAAAGAAACGTTCGACAACGATCATCAACGGTTCCAGTTGTTGGCCGGCAGGCCCGGCAAGGACATGCCTGACAAGGGCGCGATCGTTTGTGCCTGTTTCACGGTTGGAAAAAATGAAATCGCCGCGGCGGCACGTAGCGGATGCGGCACCGTCGAAGCGATTGGCCAGGCACTGAAAGCTGGTACCAATTGTGGGTCCTGCCGTGCCGAATTAAGAGGGATCATCGATGCAAATATTGTCGAGGCAGCAGAGTAGGCCATTCACGCCGAGTGTCGGGAGCCTTGCCGTATTGCCGGTATTCTTCAACCTTGAGGGAAAGCGCGCCCTGGTTGCCGGCGGCAGCGCTGCCGCGACATGGAAAGCCGAGCTTTTGGCCGCAGCAGGTGCGGAGGTGCATGTATACGCACAAAAGATCAGCGAAGAAATGTCTGCGCTCCTGGCTGCCCTGCCCCTTGTCCATCATCCACGTGATTGGCGCGAGGCAGGTTTCGACGCCGCAGCCATTGCCGTCGCCGATGTGGAGACTGACGAAGAGGCAAGGGCGTTTTTTGTGGCTGCGGCGAGTGTCGGGGTGCCATGCAACGTGATTGACCGGCCCGATTTCTGCCAGTTTCAGTTCGGGGCCATCGTTAATCGCTCGCCTGTTGTGGTTGCCATTTCAACCGATGGGGCGGCACCGATCCTTGGCCAGGTGATCCGGCGGCGGATTGAGACGCTGTTGCCATTATCTCTTGCGCGCTGGGCAAGTCTCGCCAAGACCGTGCGGAGCGCAATTGGCAAGGTGCTGGCGCCAGGCGCCGAACGCCGTCGCTTTTGGGAAGGGTTTGCCGATCAGGTTTTCTCATCGAACGACGTTCCCGATACCGAAACCCTGCTGACGTTTGCGCGAACAATCGCGGAAGGCGATCATGCGACCGGTCGCACAGTCACCGAGATGACGCTACTATCCGACGATCCCGAGCTCCTCACCTTGAAAACCGTGCGGACAATGCAAACGGCCGATGCGATTTTCTTCGATGCCGGGACCGCCCCTGCCATCATCGAACTCGGCCGGCGCGAGGCTTTGAAACGATGTCTGGACGAAGATGGCGGGCACATAGTTGACGTGATGAGCCGCCTGGAACCTGAATGTCGTCAGATCGTGGTCTTGCGACGCGTCGCTGGCGCCGCACAACCTTGACGATGAAGCAAGTACAAAACGCGCTGGTGCCGGTAATGGGCAAAGCCAGCACAGTTTACGCTCCGGTCATATTGGCTGCGAAGCAGATCCTGGCGTGAAGACGCGCAACAACAAGCCCCTTGCTCCGCCTCGAGGTCGGCCTAAAGCCATCCGCCTGAAAACCCGGCGCGTCGCAACCCGGTCACGATCGGCTTCGAGCGCCGCATGATGTCCCAGAGCAGGCCGCTGCGGTAATTTTCGATCATCAGGACCACGGGCCCCTGGTCGATGCCAAAGTGGTAGGGACTTACCCACCAGCCCGTCGCATTGTCGTTGACGGCATAAGTCGGATTGAATGACGGTTTAAAACCGTAAAGGTGCTTCATACCAAGATTCATGCGGCCAAAATTGCGCACGGTCGGAACGACGATCTCCGGTGCAAACGGCAGCGATGCCACGACAACCCACGGCGCGACGGTGCCATCATCCGGTCCGAAGGGAGCGCCGCGGGCGTTGTAATCGAAGAACGCGCGGTCAATACCCTCGATCGTGCGCGTACCCCAACCGGGCCCGTCACACGCCGTAAATCCCCAACAATGCTCTCCATAGCCGGCAAACTGCAGCGGATTGTCGATCGCGTATTGTTGCTGCACATAGGTCGCGTGACGGCTGTTTTCAAAATAGTCGCTATCGTGCCGACGCATGAATTCGTCCTGGATTGCGCGAAAATCAATCCACATATGCGACAGCTGATGTGTAAACAGGGGTCCCGAATAAAGCAGTTCGCGGCCGTAGATATTTCGCCATTCGTATGACTGAGTGTAGGCGGCAAAACTCTCAGGGGGCAACGGATGGGTGGGAGAACCAAGCCCGATGATATAGAGGAGAAGCCCTTCGTCATAGCCACGCCAGCGGTAAGGGATAAAGCCGCTTTCCGGACGCCAGCCATGCGTCAGCGTGGCACCGCCATTCCTGGCCCAGTTCCAGTCCGCGCGTTCGTAAAGGGCCATCGCAAGCTGGCGGATTTCTGCTTCCTCTGGATTGTCGCGATCAAAATAGGCCGCGACAGTCAGCGCTCCCGCAAACAGGAAGGCCGAGTCGATTGTTGACAATTCGCACTGCCACACGCGGCGCCCTGTCTCGATATCCAGAAAATGATAGAAGAAGCCTTTGTAACCGGATGCGTCCGGTTCCGGGCCTTGCGGGCAGGACATGAGGTAACGCAGTCGCTTGCTGGTGATCTTTGCCGCAAAATCCCGGATTATGATCCCGCGCTCGACTACCACGGGAAAGGTCGCCAGCGCCATGCCGATGGCCGCGATGCTTGCCGGTGCGTTCGGTTCCGTCTTGTCGCGAACAAGGCCATTGTCGGGATTCGTACAATGGAGGTAGTAGAGCAAGGTCGTAAACTGCAGCCGGGCGAGATCATCGTCCGTCGGCAAGCGATCGAGATCGTCGTCAGTAGAGGGCATTTCGATCATGGTTGCTAACCAATGATAACAAGGACTTTGTGCATGTGCTCATTGTCGATGAAGGGCCACCCCACTCTCGGGGTCGATATCGCCAGTCGAATCCGCTAGTTTGGACATCCATGCCAGGTTGCGCCCTGCTCAGGTGTTGTCTCCTTCTGTCGAGGTTCGCGGCGAAATTTTCGTGCCGCCCTTCGCACCCCATTTCCAGCCGCTTATTTCGGGCATGTCGTCGCCGTGTCGCTCGATATAGTGTCGGTGCTCGACTAGCATCTCGTGAATTGCCTGTTTGAAATAGGCGGCGCGAGCGCCCAGTTGCGGCAGACGATCAATCACGTCCTCGACCAGATGGAAGCGGTCAATCTCGTTGAGCACTGCCATATCAAATGGCGTTGTCGTCGTCCCTTCTTCCTTGTAGCCGCGCACGTGCAGGTTACCGTGGTTCGTCCGGCGATAGGTGAGGCGGTGAATGAGCCATGGATAGCCGTGGAAGGCAAAGATGATTGGCTTGTCCTTGGTAAACAGGGCATCAAAGTCGGGATCCGACAGCCCATGCGGATGTTCCTTCGGCGGCTGCAGCTTCATGAGATTGACCACATTGATGACGCGGACTTTCAACTCGGGCAGGTGCTCGCGTATGAGTTCTACCGCTGCCAGGGTCTCGAGCGTGGGAACGTCGCCACAACAGGCCATCACCACGTCTGGTTCGGAACCCTTGTCGTTGCTTGCCCACTCCCAGATGCTGACGCCCTCGTTGCAGTGCTTGATGGCTTGATCCATCGTAAGCCACTGTGGTGCAGGTTGTTTGCCGGCGACGACGACGTTGACGTAGTTGCGGCTGCGCAAGCAGTGATCTGTTACCGATAGAAGTGTATTGGCATCGGGCGGCAAGTAGATCCGGATAACGTCAGCCTTCTTGTTGGCCACATGATCAAGGAAGCCCGGGTCCTGGTGGCTGAAACCATTGTGGTCCTGCCGCCAGACGTGCGAGCTCAGAAAGTAGTTGAGTGAGGCGATCGGTCGCCGCCAGGGAATGTGATTACATACCTTCAGCCACTTGGCATGCTGGTTGAACATCGAATCGATGATGTGGATGAATGCTTCGTAGCAGGAGAAAAAGCCATGCCGGCCGGTAAGCAGATAACCTTCCAGCCACCCTTGGCATTGATGCTCGCTGAGCACTTCCATCACCCGGCCATCTGGTGACAGGTGATCATCCTCGGGATAAATCTCTGCCATGTAGCAACGATTGGTGACCTCCAGGACATCCTGCCATCGATTTGAATTGTTTTCATCGGGACTGAACAGGCGGAAGTTCTTGCTCTCGAGGTTCATCTTCATGACATCCCGCAGAAACTTGCCCATCACCCGCGGCGACTCGGTCACAGTTGCTCCAGGGCTGGGCACCGATACGGCATAGTCTCTAAAGTCGGGCATTTTCAGATCGCGCAGCAGCAAACCGCCGTTTGCATGCGGGTTGTCGCTCATTCGGCGATGCCCGGACGGGGCGAGCGCCGCCAATTCGGGTTTGAATCGACCGCCATTGTCGAAGAGCTCCTCGGGCCGGTAACTCTTCATCCATTGCTGAAGTATGCTGATGTGTTCGGGCTTGTCCATGTCGCCCATCGGGACCTGGTGCGCACGCCAGTAGTCTTCGCACTTTTTGCCATCTATCTCGGCGGGGCAGGTCCATCCCTTTGGCGTGCGCAAAACAATCATCGGCCAGGCGGGACGTTTCAGATTGCCCTTGGTGCGGGCATCTGTCCAGATTCTCTTGATGTCCGAAACGGCCGTGTCCAGGACGCCGGCCAGTTGCTGGTGCACAAGCGCGGGATCGTTGCCTTCAACGAAATAGGGCGTGTAACCCATTCCTTCGAAGAACTTCTGCAACTCGTCCTCGGGAATGCGTGCAAGGAAGCATGGATTGGCGATCTTGTAACCATTCAGGTGCAGAATCGGCAACACGCAGCCGTCGCGGGCCGGGTTCAGGAATTTATTGCCATGCCAGCCGGTCGCAAGTGGACCTGTCTCGGCTTCACCATCGCCCACAACGCATGCGACAATCAGATCCGGGTTATCGAACGCTGCCCCGTAAGCGTGGCTGAGTGCATAGCCCAATTCGCCGCCCTCGTGCATGCTCCCAGGCGTTTCCGGGGCAACGTGGCTGGGGATGCCGCCCGGAAAGCTGAACTGCTTGAACAGCCGACTCATACCTTCAACATCCTGGCTGATGTTGGGGTAGAACTCGCTGTAGGTCCCTTCGAGATAGGCGTGTGCAACGAGGGAGGGGCCGCCATGTCCGGGTCCAATAACGTAGATCATATTGAGATCATCGCGTTTGATAACGCGATTGAGATGGACATAGAGCATGTTCAAACCCGGCGAGGTGCCCCAGTGGCCGAGCAGTCGCGGTTTAATATGCTCGCGCTTTAATGGCTCTTTGAGCAGCGGATTGTCGAGAAGATAGATCTGGCCCACGGACAGGTAGTTAGAGGCGCGCCAATACGCATCCATCGACTGCAATTCCTGGGCAGAAAGGGGGGTCTCACCTGCCGAACTCGCGTCGCGCGATCGTTGAGCATTCCTTGCCATTGGTACGGCTCCTGTCGAGGCCCAGGCAATCTGCGGGGATCAAATGCGCATTCTTTAGGCGGCGCTTGTGTTTTTGTTTGACCGTTCCGGAATCTCGTCTGGCAACCAAATTCCTACAGCGAGTTCGTGGCCTCTTCACCGTCTCGCCTATGCACGCAAACCTGTCATGCGTTCTCGAACTGAAGGTACGATACACGATTTGAACCAACTCGTCGCGGCCAATTGCCAAAGTACCCTTCAACAAAACAATGCAACTCTGCAGTACTTGCTTAGCTCATGACAGAGGGTCGCGTCGGGACGGGGAGACCTGTCCAAGCCCATTTTCAATCCCGCTCACATGTCAATTTAGCATCGTACAGATTCTCAGCCAGGCAGGTTATGCCGTTGCTGATATAGATGATTGACGAGTTGGAAAGCTTGCGAAGGGCCTTGTGAAATTCTTCGGCTCCGAGTGCCCTATCGAGCCGATCAAGGAAGACGAACCGGGACCCGCGAGATCAACGCCAAAAGCCGTTGCTCGCTCATGACTACAACGGCAATCTGGGTCGTCACCGTCGTATCGGGAATGGCGCGCTTATGTTTGCGATTATCGCAAGAGGAGCGTCATGATCGGGCCGCTGAGGGCCGGTCGAGGGCCAAATGGTGGGGTATCGGCACCGCCCCCAACATTACCTTCAGCCATGCAAAGGGCATGCAGTTTGTTAATCGCAGCTATTCATCTGATGATATTACTGGCGCGAAGGCTCGGGGTTCAAACCCGTATGTTCTTGTATGTTACATCCACCTATTGCAATTTCCTGCAATATAGTAGCGTGATCTGCTTGACGTGGGCACAGGAGGGGTGACCGGTTACCGTATGGCAAAAGGCGCGATGCTCGGAATAGACGGATTTTGATCGAAGCGCTTTGCAGGGAGAAAAGTGATACGATACCAATCGAAGATTTTAAGGTTCGGGCGGTTTGCCCGCCCAGTCTCATAAGTTTTGGCTGGGACGATATCCTCGATCCACAAGGGCGCTCAAGGGAGGTCGAAGCGTGATGAAAGCATTATCTTTCAAATTGTTGGTCGGATTGTCCGCCATGGCCATCATTTCGATGCAGGCGAGCCTATCGGCGTACTCCCAAACAGCGTTACCAACGGATAAACCCGCCGCGACTCCACAGGAAGCCGCTCCTGCGCCGGCGCTGTTATCGGACGATGAGCTTGCAATCCTTGTGGCGCGTATCGCGCTTTATCCTGATGAGCTCGTTGCCGCCATTTCGGCGGCCTCACTGTTCCCGCTGCAAATTGTCGAGGCAGCGCGCTTCCTGGAAGCCAAGAAGAAGAATGCAGATCTCCAGCCTAAGAGTGACTGGGATGGAAGCGTCATCTCGCTCCTGAACTATCCGGACATCGTCAAGATGATGAGCGAAGATCTTGACTGGACCCAGTCACTTGCAGACGCGATCGGCAACCAGCAAAAGGACGTTCTTATCGCCATACAGCAGCTTCGTGACGAAGCCGTTGCGAAGGATATTGTAAAAACCGACGACAAGATCACGGTCGTCACCGAAAACGATAACATCATCATTCGCCCGACGGATCCGCAGAAGGTCTATATCCCGCAATATCCGCCCGAAATGCTTTACGAACCCAGCTATCAGGCCGCTCCGATTTCTTACTATCCTACCGCCTATGACAGCTACTACTACCCGGGAGCTACGTTCTTTGCCGCGGCGGTTACGGGCGCCGCCTGGGCAGCTGTTGTGAACTGGGACGATTGGGGCGTATGGGGCGGCAACTGGGGTGGCGACGTTGATATCGACTGCAACAACTGCCTGAACAACCGAAACTTCAACGGAAAGGTAAATTTGAATGATGTCGACTGGAAGAATGTCGATCGAAGCAAGCTGAGTATTGGAAAGGACCAGCTCGGGAAGTTGGATCGATCGGCGATCAAGTCAAATCTGCAGTCTGACAACCGCAACCAGTTGAAGAACAAGCTGGGTGACGCTCAAGGCAATCGCGGACAGGGAGCGCGGAGCGCGGCGGCCACGCGTGCTGCTGATATACGCAAGGGCACCGCTGAAGGCCTGAAAGGCGATGCGAGAACTAGGGCGGCCAACGCCGGCAACAGGGCGAACGTGGACCGCCCCGCGAGAGCAGCTGACCGCCCCGCGAGAGCGGCGGACCGCCCTGCGAGAGCGGCGGACCGCCCCAGCAGGCCAGCGGCAAAAGCCGGTAACAGGCCCAATAAGCCCCAGATGGCTGCGCGGCCTGATAACAGGGGGCGTCAGCCGAGCGCCCTTGGAAATGTTCAATCGGGCCGCCGTGAAGCCGTTGCTTCCCATAGAGGCGGGCAAAGCATGGGCGGAGGCCAGCGCGGCGGACCGAGGGTCAGTCACGGCGGCGGCCCGCGGGTATCGCCCGGCGGCGGCCGTGGCGGCCGTAGCGGCGGTGGCGGCGGTCGCGGTGGCGGTCGTCGTTAAGAACCAGGCAGTCATGTGCACGAATGAGATTGAAGGGGAGATCCGATGAACTCGAAACTGAAATTGTCATCTCTATTCCTTGCAATGGCGCTCTCGCTCTCAGTGGCGTCTCCTTGTATTGCGCAGGATGCCGACGGTCTGGCGGCGTTTGCAGCGGGAGTTCCACCGTCCTTCGACAGTCCGCCTCTGGCGGTCCAACGCTTGAAAGATGTGCTTGCCGCCAATGATGTCGATGGCCTTGCCAACCTGCTCGGTCTCAACGCCAGCAAGCTCAAGGCCAGTAACGAAGCGATGGTCGCCTATGGTCTCATTCGCGACGGCGCGGGGCGCCGGGTCACGCTCCAGGAGCTCAAAGGGATGCAGATTGTCGAGATCGGCGATAGGCTCTGGCCCCTTCCGTTCCCAATCACGCAGGGCAAAGACGGCAAATGGGCTTTCAATACAGAGGTTGGTCTTCAGGAAATTATCAATCGCAGGGTAGGCGAGAACGAACTTGCAACGATCCAGACCATGCATGACTACGCCAACGCCCAGCACGAATCTGCGCAGGAGGACAGGGATGGTGATGGTGTCTATGAGTTTGCTCAAAAATTGATTAGCAGTGAAGGCAAGAGGGACGGCCTTTACTGGGCGCCAGGAGCAGACGGCGAGGCGAGCCCAGCTGCCGCATTGATCGAGAGCGCCGCTTTCGGAAAGGCCAAGAAAGGCAGCGGCTATTATGGCTATCGCTATCGGATCCTTACCGGACAGGGGGCAAATGTCGTCGGCGGAAAGCAGAGCTATATCGTCAACGGCAACATGACCGGTGGCTTCGCTCTCATCGCCTGGCCGGTGAAATATGGGGTAACGGGTGTACAGACGTTCATCATCAATGACG
>NZ_JBBNAM010000039.1:0-5745 GCF_037994425.1 Phyllobacterium sp. | reverse complement strand
GCCGAGGCGGATGTAAATGCGCTCGAGGCGCAAATTCGCAAGCAACAGGCAACCCTTGCCGGCGACGAAGTCGATCTCGGCTATACGAAGATCTATGCGCCGATGGCAGGGACGATCGCCGCCGTTCCGGTCAAGGAGGGGCAGACGCTCAATGCGAGCCAGACGGCGCCGACCATCGTCACCATTGCCGATCTATCGACCATGACGGTCAAGGCCCAGGTTTCCGAAGCCGATGTCAGCAAGCTCAAGATCGGCATGGACGCCTATTTCACGCTGCTTGGCCAGCCCGGCAAGCGCTACACCGGAAAATTGCGGCAAATCCAGCCGACGCCCGACATCGAAAACAACGTTGTTCTCTACTACGCGCTGTTCGACGTTCCCAATCCTGACGGCGACCTCATGATCTCGATGAGTGCCCAGGTGTTCTTCGTCGAGTCTGCCGCAAAGGACGTGCTCGTGGTGCCGAGTTCGGCAATTACCTTGCCGGACGGATCGCGGCGTGGCGGCAACAGCGAAGCTTCGCATAAGGGCGAGGTAACGGTCGTAACGCAGGCAGGTGCCACCGAAACCCGTGAGGTGGAAGTCGGCATCCGTAACCGCGTCAATGCCGAGATCAAGAGTGGTCTCAAGGAGGGCGAGCGCGTCGTCGTAGGGACGGGCAGTGACCCATCCGCGGCGAAGACTTCGAACAATGGCGGCAATCGCTCGCAGCGTTCTGTGCGCATGCCGCCGATGTTCTGAGAAAAGCCATGACCGCCCTGATCTCGCTCAAGGACATCACCAAGACCTACTACAATGGCGATCTTGCCGTTGAGGTTCTGCATGGCATCTCGCTTGATATCGAGGCGGGCGAGTTTGTCGCCATCATCGGCCAATCGGGTTCGGGTAAATCGACGCTGATGAACATCCTCGGCTGTCTCGATCGGCCAACGAGGGGCGACTACCTGCTGGATGGCGAACATGTTTCGGGATTCGAGCCCGATGAGCTTGCCGGCTTGCGCCGCCGCACTTTCGGGTTCGTCTTCCAGAGTTACAATCTGATCCCGACAGCCAGCGCCCAGGAGAATGTCGAGGTTCCCGCAGTCTATGCGGGCGCGCATGCCCGCGACCGGCGTGACCGGGCGGAAGCATTGCTCAACTCGCTCAAACTCGGCGACAGGCTGGACCATCGTCCCAACCAGCTTTCGGGCGGGCAGCAGCAGCGTGTATCGATCGCCCGTGCGCTTATGAACGGCGGTCGTATCATTCTTGCGGACGAGCCCACCGGCGCCCTCGACAGTCAGAGTGGCGAGGAAGTCATGGCGCTCCTGCGCAGCATGAACGAAAGCGGCCATACGATCATAGTCATTACCCACTCGCGTGAAGTGGCGGAGCAGGCCGACCGGCTGATCGAGTTGCGCGACGGCCGCGTGATTTCAGATCGCACCAAGAAAGGCCGGAGCAATCCCGAGGCCGCCTCTGGCCTCAAGCAGAAAGCCGTAGAGGGCGTTGCGGCGATTGCAGATGTGACCGAAGCGATCAAGATGGCGCTGCGCGCCCTGCACGCCAACCTCTTCCGCACTATCCTGACGCTTCTTGGCATCGTCATCGGTGTCGGCTCGGTGGTGGCGATGCTGGCGATCGGGACCGGGGCACAGAACTCGGTGCTCGACCGTATCTCCGCCATGGGTTCGGACCTTCTCGTCGTCCGGCCAAGCATGGCGAACTTTCGCGGCACCAGCGGCGGCAGTAACGTAACGCTCGTTCCTGCCGACGCAGACGCTATTCTCGAAGTTCCCAACGTCGCTTTTGCCGTGCCGGAGATGACTAGCACCGTTACGTTACGTTACGGCAATATCGATTATCAAACGACGGCCAACGGCACGGTGCCCCAGTTCACGGAAGCGAAATCCTGGAAGGTCGGCAAGGGCGAATTCCTCAACAAGGATGATATGGAAAGCTATGCGCCGGTCGCCATTATCGGGCGAACGGTGGAGAAGAATCTCTTTCCAGACGGGGAAAATCCACTCGGAAAATATGTGCTGGTCAGCAAGATCCCGTTCCAGATCATCGGTGTCATGAGCGAAATGGGGGCAGGGCCGGGCGGCAACGACCAGGACGATACGATCCTGATGCCGCTGACGACCGGCAGCATGCGGATATTCGGGCAGCGCAATGTCCGCTCCATAACGGTCCAGGTAAAAGACAGCGCCGCCATCGACGCAACGCAGGATAGGCTGCAGGCGCTCCTTGACCGCCGCCACAAGAAGCAGGATACCCAGATCACCAACATGGCCTCGATCCGCGAGGCGGTGACAGAGACGTCAAACACTTTGAAGCTGTTTCTTGGCGCCGTTGCGGCTATATCGCTCCTCGTCGGTGGGATTGGGGTCATGAACATCATGCTGGTGAGCGTCAGCGAGCGAACGCGCGAGATCGGCGTGCGCATGGCGACCGGAGCGCGTCAACGCGACATCCTGCTCCAGTTCATCATCGAGGCTCTGGTTGTTTCAGCGATCGGCGGTGCAATCGGCGTTGTCGCTGGTCTCGGCACCGGAATTCTTGCAAAAGTGCTTGGCGCACCCGTTAGCTTTACGATCGGACCTGTGGCGCTTGCCTTTGCATGTTCGTTCCTGACCGGACTGGTCTTCGGCTTCCTGCCGGCCCGGAACGCATCAAGGCTTCAGCCGGCAGCTGCCCTCAGTTCGGAATAACTCACCAGTCGTCGAGCGGATCACCACGATAGGGATCAAACGAGCGGTTATCGTAGCTACGGCGCGGCTGCTGGTAGCGGTCATCCGGGTAGTAGTCGCGGTCGTGATAATAGCGCTGCGATGGCCTGCGGCCCGAATCGGCGAAGGCGGCGGCGCATCCCTTGTCGACCCAGATAACACCGCGGGCATAGCCCCAGGTATCGCCTGCAACGCAGGGCGTACTCGAGAGCTGGCGGACGATGCGCGGACGACGCATACCGGCATCACATTCTCTATATCTGAACTTGCGTGATTCACATTTGAGGGTGCTCTGTGCGAGCGCCGGAGTAGAAATGAAAAATTGCGCGCCTCCAAAGGCGACTGCGAAAGCAAGAATATATCGGTACATTTTGCCTCTCCAATACCGAATCAAAACATGGCGAATGTGCATCAATTGAAGCCTGATCTGCAAATTTTGTTCCGGCCCGGTCAATCACATTTCTCAGGCGCTTCGATACAGGCGGTGTTCAGGAAAACCGCGCGTTCTCGCTACTGACGAGATCCGAGATGAAGCTCGAAACGGCGGTTATCCGCCGCAGCGTCCGCACTGATTCATGATAGGCGAGCCAATAGGAGCGGCGGATCGTGCGCTCCGGCAGGACGGGGATGAGGTCGGCGTGCTCGCGGGCAATGAACATGTGCAGAATCCCGATGCCTGCCCCCGCGCGCACCGCCTCCACTTGCCCGAGCGCGCTCGAAATCTCGAAAGCGGGACGCCAGTCGCGGCTGATCTCAGGCGCATAGTTCAATGATTGGCTGATGACGAGATCATCGACATAGCCCACCAACCTGTGGTTGGCGAGTTCATCGATTGAGCGCGGCGCAGGGTGCGCGTCGAGATAGGTCCGGCTGGCGTACAGGCCGAGGCTATAGTCGACGAGCTTGCGCGCGACGAGCCGTCCCTGGTCCGGACGGTCGACCGTGATGGCAATGTCGGCCTCGCGGCGCGACAACGAAAAAGAGCGGGGAACCGGCACCAACTGGATCTTGAGATCGGGATAGCGGGCCGTAAGCGACGCAAGGCGCGGTGCAAGAAAGGTTACGCCAAAGCCGTCGGGCGCGCCGATGCGGACAGAACCCGAGATGGCGACATCGGCATCACCCAGCGAGGATCGGATCGACAGCATCTCTGCCTCCATGCGCTCGGCGGAAAGGAGAAACTCTTCGCCCGCGTGGGTCAGTTCGCAGCCATTGGTCCGCCGCGTCAGCAACTTCGTGTTCAGATCGGATTCGAACGCCGTCAAACGCCGCGCTACGGTTGCATGATTGACTCCCAGGCGCTTGGCGGCGCCAAGGATTTGCCCGGACCGGGCCACCGCCAGGAAAATGCGCACATCGTCCCAATTCATTTTCTCGTCTCCTCACAAATTGGTACTTTAATATTCGCACAACGGATACGCTTTTGCTTGGCTTGCAATAAATTTTTTAAAGCGCGATGATGGCGCCACGAATAAATCCAACAATTGCAGGGAGGCAGATCACAATGCGTGAAGTCGGACATTTTATCGGTGGCAAGCACGTCGCCGGCACGAGCGGACGCACGACCGAAATTTTCCAGCCGATGGATGGAACAGTGCAGGGCCGCGTTGCCTTGGCTGCGCCGGCTGAGGTACGCGCCGCCGTCGAGGATGCGAAGTCGGCGCAGCCGAAGTGGGCCGCGACCAACCCGCAGCGCCGCGTCCGCGTGATGCGCAAGTTCCTCGAACTGGTAGAGGCGGAATATGATTCGCTTGCCGAGCTTCTGGCGCGCGAACACGGCAAGACAATCCCGGATGCCAAGGGCGATATTCAGCGCGGGCTCGAAGTGGTCGAGGTCTGCCTCGGCGCTGCTCATATGCTCAAGGGCGAGTTCAGCGACAGTGCCGGTACGGGCATCGACGTTTATTCGATGCGCCAGCCTCTCGGCGTCGTTGCAGGGATCACACCATTCAATTTCCCGGCGATGATCCCGCTGTGGAAGGCTGCGCCCGCTATCGTCTCGGGCAATGCCTTTATCCTCAAGCCGTCCGAACGCGATCCGGGCGTGCCTATGCGTCTCGCCGAGCTTTTCATTGAAGCTGGTCTTCCCGCCGGCATCTTCAACGTGGTGAACGGCGACAAGGGTGCTGTCGATGCACTCCTCGACGATCCTGACGTCAAGGCCGTCGGCTTTGTCGGTTCGACCCCGATCGCCCAGTACATCTATGCTCGTGCAACAGCGAACGGCAAGCGCGCCCAGTGCTTCGGCGGCGCCAAGAACCACATGATCATCATGCCTGATGCGGATATGGACCAGACAGTCGATGCCCTTATCGGCGCCGGCTATGGGTCGGCGGGCGAGCGCTGCATGGCGATTTCCGTTGCTGTGCCCGTCGGCAAGGAAACGGCCGATCGCCTGGTCGAACGCCTCATCCCACGTGTCGAAGGCCTGAAAGTCGGCCCTTCGACCGACGTGTCGGCAGATTACGGCCCCGTCGTTACCAAGGATGCGCTGGAGCGCATCAAAGGCTATGTCGATCTCGGCATCAAGGAAGGCGCCAAGCTTGTTGTCGACGGCCGCGGCTTCAAAATGCAGGGCTACGAGAACGGCTACTATATGGGCGGCTGCCTGTTCGACAACGTAACCCCGGACATGCGCATCTATAAGGAAGAGATCTTCGGGCCGGTGCTCAGCATCGTCCGCGCCGAGACCTACGAGGATGCCGTTCGCCTGCCGAACGAGCACGAATACGGCAACGGCGTTGCGATCTTCACCCGTGACGGCGATGCGGCCCGCGATTTCGCCTCGCGCGTCCAGATTGGCATGGTCGGCGTCAACGTTCCGATCCCTGTTCCGATTGCCTACTACACGTTCGGTGGCTGGAAGGCTTCGGGCTTTGGCGATCTCAATCAGCATGGCCCGGATGCGTTCCGTTTTTACACCAAAACCAAGACGGTCACGTCGCGCTGGCCTTCCGGTGTGAAGGACGGAGCGGAGTTCGTCATCCCAACGATGTAATAACCTCCGTCAACCAATATTGAGAGGGGCTGCGGC
>NZ_JBBNAM010000038.1:0-6681 GCF_037994425.1 Phyllobacterium sp. | reverse complement strand
TATTTTGCCAAGCGGGGCAGGGGCGGCAACGGCAAGGCGATCGTCGAGCATCTCCTGACCGCGGAAAAGACGCTGCTGCCGCTCTATTACCCGGTGACGACCGAGGTCGAAAAGACGGACGAGGCCTATCGAAACCAGATTACCGCCTTCTACGATCAATCGGCCGCCGCCGTGGCGGCTCACCTGGAGGAAGGCCGCACCGTCGCCGTGTTGAGCGAGGGTGACCCGCTGTTCTATGGTTCCTACATGCACCTGCATGTACGCCTGGCGAACCGTTACCCAACCGAGGTGATCCCCGGGATCAGTGCGATGTCAGGATGCTGGTCGCTCGCCGGCCTCCCGATCGTTCAGGGAGATGACGTGCTTTCCGTACTTCCTGGTACGATGACTGAAGCCGAACTGCAGCGCCGACTGTCAGACACACAGGCCGCGGTGATCATGAAGGTCGGACGCAACCTTCCGAAGATCCGCCGCGCGCTGGAGGCATCCGGTCGCCTTGCCGAGGCCGTCTATGTCGAGCGAGGCACCATGGTCAATGCGGCGATGACGAAGCTCGCCGACCGGCCCGACAGCGACGCACCCTACTTTTCATTGGTGCTCGTGCCCGGCTGGGAGTCTCGCCGATGACCGGCAGGCTCTTCGTGATCGGGACCGGTCCCGGCAATCCGGATCAAATGACACCGGAGGCGGCTGCGGCGGTTTCTAAGGCAACCGAGTTCTTTGGATACGGACCCTATCTCGACCGGCTGAACCTCAGATCCGATCAGCGGCGACAGGCCTCCGATAACCGGGAAGAGCTTGATCGGGCATCGGCCGCGCTGCGGGCGGCAGCAACCGGCGCTACCGTCTGTGTCGTGTCCGGCGGAGATCCGGGAGTCTTTGCGATGGCGGCCGCAGTATGCGAGGCCATAGACAACGGTCCGAAAGAATGGCGCACGATCGACCTCGTAGTGCTGCCGGGGATCACCGCCATGCTCGCGGTTGCCGCTCGAATTGGTGCGCCGCTTGGGCACGACTTCTGCGCCATTTCGCTGTCTGACAACCTAAAGCCTTGGAATATAATAGAAAATCGTCTTTCAATGGCAGCAAAGGCAGGTTTCGTGATTGCGCTCTATAATCCGATCAGCAAGGCACGGCCCTGGCAATTGGGCAAGGCGTTTGACTTGCTGCGCTCGGACCTGCCGGCAACGACACCAGTGATTTTCGGTAGAGCTGCAGGACGCCCCGACGAACGCATCACCGTCCAGCCGCTTGCAGAAGCCGACGCGACGACGGCTGATATGGCAACCTGTGTCATCATCGGTTCGCCCGAGACAAAGGTGATCACTCGAGACGGGAAGCCGGACCTCGTCTACACTCCGCGGTTCATCGCAGGGGAAAACAGGTGATCGATCGCCGCCAGCATCGCTTCAACGGTGGCAACCGTCTCCATAGTGGCGGCTGGCGCCCGCGCGACCATGAATACGTCGATGCCGAGCTGGCGTGCAGCCTGGATCTTCGCATAGGTCGCCGAACCGCCGCTGTTCTTGGTGACAAGGGCATCGATGCGATGGGTACGGAGCAGCGAAACTTCGCTTTCAACACAGTAGGGGCCGCGATCGAGAACGAGCTGGACGTCGGGAAGAACAAGCGGCGGCTCGACAGGATCGACACTTCGAACGAGGTAAAAGTGCTGGGGGGCGGCTTCGGCGCGATGGGCTTCCTGGCGCCCGATTGCCAGGAAGACCCGGCGAGGGGAGGGGCCAAGCCGCTCTATCGCTTCCGCGATGGTCGCAACCGGCGTCCACCGATCACCCGGCTCAGCCATCCATTCTGGCCTGCGCAAGGCGAATGCGGGTATGCCTGTGGCAGCGGCGGCCTCACTGGCACTTCTGGAGATGCGAGCCGCGAACGGATGCGTTGCATCGATCAGAAGGTCGAAACCACCATCACGCAGAAAGGCGGCCAGACCTTCGGCACCACCAAAACCACCTATGCGCAGCGGAACTGGCTGATCGGAGGGTTTCTCCGTTCGACCAGCAAGCGAGAGCAAGGTCTCGTACCGGCCAGTGCCCTCAAGCGCTTCAGCGAGAGCGCGCGCTTCGCCGGTGCCTCCGAGCATCAGGATGCGGATTTTGACCATGTCTGATATGCCTTCCGCTCCCGGCCAACGCTGGCTGACTATTATCGGCATCGGCGAAGATGGTCCAGCCGGACTGGGTGACGAGGCGAAGCGGCTGATCGCTGCCGCGCCCGCCGTCTTCGGTGGCAAGCGGCATCATGAGCTCGTGGCCGGGCTCATCACCGGCAAGAGGCTCGCCTGGGAAAGCCCTTTCGAGAGGTCGATTGAAGCGGTCGTGGCACTTCGGGGCTCACCGGTCGTCGTCCTCGGTTCAGGCGATCCATTTCTATATGGCATTGGCGCGACGCTGTCGCGCCGCATTGGTGCCGAGGAAATGCGTGTGATCCCGTCGCCATCCTCGTTCAGCCTGGCTGCCGCGCGCCTTGGCTGGCCGCTGCAAGAGACGGCGACAATTTCGCTGCATGGCCGACCGCTGGATTTGATACGGCCACACCTGCACCACGGCAGGCGGATCATCGCACTGACCTCCGACGGCGAGACGCCGGCGCAACTTGCGGAGCTCCTTCGAGTCACAGGCTTCGGCGAATCCCACCTGCACGTCCTCGAGGCACTTGGCGGGGATCGCGAGCGGCAGCGCTCAGCGCGTGCCGATCGCTTCGACCTGGGAGAGATTGACCCGCTCAACGTTTGCGCAATCGAGATCGTGGCAGGGGAGGGGGCGCGAACGATACCGTTCACATCGGGGCTGGACGACGCGCTTTTTGAACACGACGGCCAGATCACCAAACAGGAGATCCGTGCAATCACGCTTGCAGCCTTGGGTCCGCGCCATGGTGAACTGCTTTGGGACATTGGCGCCGGCTCCGGCTCGATCGGCATCGAATGGATGCTCGCCGACCCGTCACTGCGCGCAGTCGCCATCGAGCAATCGAGTGAGCGAGCCGGGCGCATCGCAAGAAATGCGGTTGCCTTTGGCGTTCCCGGGCTTGCGATCGTGGAGGGAACCGTCCCGGAGGCGCTTGCGAACCTGCCCGAGCCCGACGCGGTCTTCGTTGGCGGCGGCGGCAGCGAGGAAGGTGTACTCGAGGCAGCTCTTCACGCCTTGAAGAGGGGAGGGCGTCTCGTTGCCAATGCCGTTACCCTTGAAATGGAATCCCTGCTGTTTTCGCTGCAGCGGGAGCATGGCGGCACATTGACACGTATCGAGATAGCGCGCGCGGCGCCCCTTGGCGGTATGACCGGTTGGCGTCCGGCGATGCCCGTCACGCAATGGCGCTATATAAAGAAGTGAGAGAAAGCAGATGACGACAGTGCATTTTATCGGCGCGGGGCCGGGGGCAGCGGACCTGATTACGGTGCGCGGCCGTGACCTCATCGCCAAATGCCCAGTTTGTCTCTACGCGGGTTCGATCGTCTCGCCGGAACTATTGCAATATTGCCCGCCCGGCGCACGCATCATCGATACGGCACCGATGTCGCTTGATGAAATCGAGGCCGAGTACCTGCGGGCCGCCGCAGCCGGGGAGGACGTTGCGCGATTGCATTCGGGCGATCTTTCCGTCTGGAGCGCCGTTGCCGAACAGATCCGCCGGCTGGAAAAGCACGGCATCAGCTATACGATGACGCCTGGTGTGCCTGCCTTTGCGGCGGCAGCGGCAAGCCTTGGCAGGGAACTGACCATTCCAGCCGTAGCGCAAAGCCTTGTGCTCACGCGTGTCTCCGGCCGTGCATCCCCAATGCCGAACGAGGAAACTCTGGCGAGATTCGGAGCGACGGGCTCGACGCTCGCCATCCACCTGGCCATTCATGCCCTGGAGCAGGTTGTTGCGGAACTGACACCGCTCTACGGCGCCGACTGCCCGGTTGCGATCGTCGCCAAGGCGTCCTGCCCGGATGAGAGGATCGTCCGGGGGACGCTCGGCGACATCGAGGAAAAGCTGGCCGCCGCGCCCATCGAGCGAACGGCGATCATCTTCGTCGGCCAGACGCTTGCTGCCAGCGGCTTTCGCGAGAGCTCGCTCTATGATGCGTCCTACCAGCGACGCTTTCGCGGCCGGGAGTAGGGGAGGGGACTGCGCGCCTCAGACCTCTGCGGAAAGGTAGTCCATGCTCGCCCGCAGCGCCTTTGCCGGATCGTTGAGGTCATGTACCGTAGCCGCGAACGGCTCGAACGAAAACGGGCCGGCGTAACCCGCCTTTATGAGAGCACGCATTTGCCCGGCATTGTCCAGACGGTCATCTGCCGCCACCAGAACACGGTGGGGATCGCGCATCTCCGCGATCGAAACCGCAGGATCGCTTACACCGGAAATATGAACCAGCCCGGTCAAGTCAGCGAAGAGTTGTTCTTCGCCGGCAAGGTGATGATGGAAGGTGTCATGAACCAGCTTGAACGTGGACCGTCCAGCCACAGCGTCGATTGCCTCAACAGCCTCCGCCTTTGACCGGAGCGAACAGATCGCAAAGCCGAGGGGTTCGACAAGTCCTATGATCCCGGCTGCATCGAACATCGGCTTCAAGGCAGCCAGCGACTGGCGGAGATTTTCCTGCCGCTCGCCATCTGCACGACCAGTGCCATCGTTCTTCGGGACAAGAACAAGTGCGCGCGCGCCGCAAGCCTTGGCATAGTCGATCAGTTCTCGGGCTTCGTCGGCACGCGTGGCGTTCCACTCGTTGAAGCGCTGCAGCGCATTGATCGAGAGAATGGTCAGACCGTGACGCTCTGCAGCCTGGGCAACAGTCTCCGGCAACGTTCCGTCGAGGATCGCATTGCCCACAAGATCGTTGCGGATCTCAACCGCATCAATGCCAAGCGACGTGGCCAACGCAAAGAGATCTTCAATCGCCAACGATGGCGCCGCCATATGGTTGAGGGCAAAACGAACGAGCGGCATTCTTGGTCTCCTCCTAAAGCCTGGTATTACGGAAGGCGTTAAAGCAATTCTCTACCCCAATCGGCTCCCTGATCCATCCACTGCGAGCCCCACGGCCCTTTCATTCGTGACAGAAAATAGGCCAGCCATGAGAGATGCCCCTCATGGCGAGGCAACCACGGCAGCACAGGAATAATATCGGTCGGGAGCGCGCAACGAACGTCATACAAGAATAGTAGAGCAACCTCTGTATATTCGGTGATTGTTGGAGAACTAGACAGTTACTTAGGCGCAACCAGCGGCGTCAAGAATGTATAAAATGCGATTTTCGGGTGTATTTTTGGTTAATACCGATCCAGCAGGTAACATATTTCAGGATTTTTATTCTAACTCCATTCAGTCGATATGGCATTTTAATACTTTATGTTTCTTTTGGTGAAACTGCATTTCAAGATTTACAAAAGACAGGTACAATTTCGTATTTCTGCGTTTCCTACATTAACCTTTGGAAATATTTTTGTATTGCTTATTAGCACCTATGTATGTAGTTTCTTAATAAAGTAGAAATCGGCCACCACAAAATAGTTGCTGGGCACAAGTTGGATATCTACTTTGTTGCATACTAAGGGGATCATCACAGCGTTCAGGGGACCGTCGCAAAGTATTGCGTATACTTGATGCGTACCGTCCCCCAGCACTAAAGGGTATGAGGGCTAGTATGAATTACGTACCTTCGGAATTCGAAAATGGCAAAATCGCATTAAACAGGCTCCGGCCTGTACCGACACTCTCCAAGGCAAGCACGGAATTCGAGCATACTGAAAGGGAGCAAGGAGATGATCAGTGCCTGCTGATTATCGACGCCAGAACGCTCGAACGCGAATGCCTTGCGACGACCTTGAAAGCGAACGGCCTCAGCATGGGTGCTATTGCCGTCGGCTCGATTGAAGAGTGGCAGCGCAAGAAAGATACCCACCGCCCGGTAGGCGCGGTCCTTCTAAACATTGCAGGCCGGAGGGCTGAGGATGCCAGCCTGTCCGAAGAAATCGCGGCGATCACCTCAGAGCTCGCACCGGCTCCGGTCGTCATTTTGGCCGATGGCGATGACCTCAACCAAACCTTGAAGATGCTCCAATGCGGCGCGCGCGGTTTCATACCCACGTCCGTCGGAATTGAGGTATGCGTCGAGGCACTTGCTCTTGCGGTTGCAGGCGGCACCTTCATCCTCGCGGGTAACAGCTTTTCTCCGTCTGCAGGAGAAACTGCCTCGATCGACATGAGCCAGAAGCCGCAGCGACCGAACGAGCTGACGCGTATCTTTACGCTAAGGCAAGCCGAGGTCGTCCAAGCGCTCCGCAAAGGCAAAGCAAACAAGATAATCGCGTATGAACTCAACCTCCGCGAAAGCACGGTCAAAGTTCATATCCGGAACATCATGAAGAAGCTGAAGGCAACGAACCGAACGGAAGTTGCTTACAAGCTCAACGATATGTTCCAATAAAGCGAAGCAAGATGAGCTAAAGCCGCCGAGTAATTTTTACTGGCACCCACCTTCCGGTGGAAAATAACATCGCGGATGATCCCAGCGTGAAGTTGAGATCATCCGATGTAGTGTGTTTTTGTTTTGCCCGACAGCCTGGCAAGGATCGTCCAACGGTCCATATGAATGCTACCGCTTAAAGGGCGTTGAGCCGTGCAACTCGGTGACGCTTCAAATCGTACTGATTGGAGTACCTGCGAGCAACA